>NZ_JBXUOW010000056.1:0-34841 GCF_057196645.1 Micromonospora sp. ATLC16 | reverse complement strand
GCCGTCGGCTCGGCCGCCACCCGGGCCTGCGCGGTGCCGTAGCGGGCGGCGTACCAGCCGGCGAGGACGGCTGGCAGCGCCACCGCCACGGCGCCGAGGGCACGCCGACCGTTTCCGACGTCGCCGGTTCGCCGACCGTCGGTGCGGACGACAGGTGCGCGCCGGCCGGACTCCGCCTGACCACCGGCACGGGTGCTGCTGGTGGTGAGCCGCCGGCCGGGCGGGAGCGCGGCGCTCGCCGCGATCAGGGCGGTGCCGGCGAGGGTACGCAGCGGCAGGGCGCGGTCGGTGCCGCTGACCTCCCGACGGGACAGCGCGGTGACCGTCCAGGTGTGCGCGGCGACGGTGACCGCCGCCGGCAACGCCCGCGCCGTCCGGCCGCCGGCGGCACCGAGCAGCACGTCCAGCCCCCGGCAGGTGGCCATCATGGCGGGGCCGGCGGCGGTGTTCTTGGCCGCCAGGTCGTACCCCCAGACGGCGGCGGCGAGCGGCAGCGCGACGGCGGTGGCCCGCCGGCCACCCGCTGCGGCGGCGAGCCCGACGCCCGCGACGGTGAGACCGGCGGCGAGGCCGACCGCGAGGCCGGGACCGACCCGGCCGCTCGGAATCGGCCGCTCGGGGCGTTCCACGGCGTCCAACTCGCGGTCGGCCCAGTCGTTGGCGGCCATGCCGGCCCAGTACAGCAGCACCGACGCGGCGGCGAGGCCGGGAGTACGCGGGCCGAGGCTGCCCGCCGCGGCGGCACCGGCGATCACGTCCCCGGGTACGGAGAGCGCGGCCGGGGCGCGGACCAGCTCGGCCAGGTCAGCCACGCGCGGCATCGGTGTCTCCGGTGTCCAGGCTGCCCGCGAAGGCGCACAGCCGGGTCCACTGGTCGGCCAGCGAGTGGGTCGCGGTGCCCAGCGGATCCTTGAAGAAGAAGGCCAGATCGTCCAGCGGCCCGGTGCGGCCGGCGGCGTGCGCGGCGGCGGTGAGCCGGGCCAGGTCGAGCACGAGCGGGGCGGCCAGCGCCGAGTCGCAGCCGTGCCAGGTGAACTCCAGCCGCATCCCGGTGCCCAGGAACCCGGCGAAGGTGATCAGATCCCAGGCGGTCTTGAAGTCACCGAGTTCCTCGACGTACCCGATCCGGGTGTCGCCCTGCGGCAGGTAGCCGAGCGTCTCGCCGAGCACCCGTTGCTTGCTGCGCACCTTGGCGGCGTTGGCGTCGGGATCGGCCAGGGTGGCGCCGTCGCCGCCGCCGAGCAGGTTGAGCCCGGACCAGGACCGGACGGTGAGGTGTCGCATCGCGAACATCGGGGCGAGCACCGACTTGAGCAGGGTCTCGCCGGTCTTGCCGTCGTGGCCCGCGTACGGCACGCCGTGGCGCTCGGCCAGCGCGGTGAGCGCCGGTAGCCGCAGGCCGGTCGACGGGGTGAAGTCGACGTACGGGCAGCCCGCCGAGACGGCCGCGTACGCGTAGAGCGAGCTGGGCGGCAGCACCTCGCCGGGGCCGGCGAGGGCGGCCCGCAGCGCGTCCGGGTCGGCGTGCCCGGGATGCGGGCGGGGAGCCGGCTCGGTCGCGGCGACGTTGACCACCACCACCCGCGTCAGCTCGTGTCGCTGGCGGAAGGCGGTGAGATCGCGGACCAGCGCGGCGGCCCGGTCGGCCTGGGTCCCGACGGTGGGCGCGGGGCGTAGTTCCCGCTCCACGGCGGCCAGTTCCTCGGGCAGCGCGGCGACCAGTCGGGCCGGCAACACACCGGCGTCGGCGAGCTCCTCGGCACGCTTGGCGATCGGCGTGGCGACCACGTCGTGGCCGCCAAGGATCAGGTCGGCGAAGCCCGGCAGGGCGGCGCTGTTGACCCCGGGCAGTTCGGTGACGCAGCCGGTCGGCCCGGTCAAGCCGGCACGCAGCGCGAGCGCCCCGACGATGCTGGTGGTCGCGACCGAGCCACGCGCCCCCACCAGCCAGACACCTGTACGCATGACGCTCCTTCCGGTGTCGAGGAAACCGACATGCATCGATTGAATCTTGATATCAGGAAAAAGCTGAAAAAGATACAGGTTAGGCCGATGCGCCCCGTCCGCCGCCCGTTCCGGTGGTACACGCCGGCCGGCGCCGAGGTCGGCGGCGACGACGTCGGCCGGCGTACCGGTCGGGTCGGTCGGACGGGGCTGGCAGGCAGGGGCGGTCGGCGTCTCGCCCCTGCCTCCCCCGCATTCGGCCAGTCGGGACGGCGGTGTCCCGATCGGACGAATCATCGGACGCGGTCCGCCTGGCGGCGGGAGTCTCCAGGTGGACGGGAGTGAAGTGGCCGATGGGCGGCGGCCCTCCGGTGCTGCCGGGGAATCCCGGTCCGGCCGCACCGGAGGAACCGCATTGCTCGTGCCGCCGGTCGCCCGGGGCACGACCTCCGGACCCGACCCGTACCGGCCACGGGGCGCAACCGTGGCCGGCCCTCGCCGGTCGGCTCCGGAGGTGGTTCAGGCGGCGACCGTCTCCATCGACGGCTCCACCGCGGCCCAGGAAGAGCCCAGTTCGGCCGAGCGGGTCACCGCGTCCAGCACCAGTTGCACCTGCAACGCCTCGGCGAACGAGGGCGTCGGGTCGGTGCCGGTCGCCACCGCCTCGATGAAGTCGCGCATCTGGTGGGTGAAGGAGTGTTCGTACCCGATGATGTGTCCCGGCGGCCACCAGGCCGACAGGTACGGGTGCTCGGCCTCGGTCACCAGGATGCGGCTGAACCCCTGCTCGGCGGCGGGCCGGGTGGCGTCGAGGAACTCCAGCTCGTTGAGGCGTTCCAGGTCGAAGGCGACGCTGCCCAGCGAACCGTTGATCTCCACGCGAAGGGCGTTCTTGCGCCCGGTGGCGAACCGGGTCGCCTCGTACGTGGCGAGTGCCCCGCCGTCCAGCCGGGCCACGAAGATCGCCGCGTCGTCGACGGTGACCGGGCCGGTGGCGGCCCCGGCCCCGTCGGCCTGCGCCGCCAACCCGCTCGACTCGGCCGGCAACGGCCGCTCCTTGACGAACGTCTCGGTCACCGCGCTGACCCCGCTGATCCGCTGTCCGGTGACGTACTGGGTCAGGTCGATGATGTGCGCACCGATGTCACCGAGCGCACCGGAGCCCGACACCTCCTTGCGGAGCCGCCAGACCAGGGGGAACTGCGGGTCCACGATCCAGTCCTGCAGGTAGGTGGCTCGGACGTGCCGGATCTCGCCGAGCCGCCCGTCGGCGACGAGTTGGCGCATCAGCGCCACCGCGGGCACCCGCCGATAGTTGAAGCCGCACATCGACCGCGCCCCGCCGGCCCGGGCGGTGGCCGCCGCGGCGGCCATCTCCCGCGCCTCGGCGACCGTGTTCGCAAGCGGCTTCTCGCACAGCACGTGCTTGCCCGCGGCCAGCGCGGCCAGCGCGATCTCGGCGTGGCTGTCACCCGGTGTGCAGATGTCGACCACGTCGATGTCCGGGCGGTTCACCAGCTCCCGCCAGTCCGTGGTGTGCTCCTCCCAGCCGAGCCGGTCGGCGGCCTCGGCCACCTTCCCGGCGTCCCGGCCGCAGACGAGCGCCATCCGGGCCCGCGCGGGCAGGTCGTAGACCCGGTTCACGGTGCGCCACGCCTGCGAGTGCGCGGCCCCCATGAACGCGTAGCCGACCATGCCGACCCGCAGTTCGTTGTTTGTCGTGGACAAGGTGGGTCTCCCCCCGTTGTGTCAGAACCCGAGCTTGAGGTAGTCGCTCGCGTTCTCCTTGGTGATCGTTTCGGAGGCGAGGACGATCTCCTTGGGAACCTGGAGTTCCACCAGGTCGGACATGCCCCGGCCCTGGCCGATGAGGCGGGCCAGCGAGATCGCCGAGGAGGCCATCGACGGGCTGTAGGTCACCGTGGCCTTCAGCACCGTGTTGTCGGCCTGGATGTCCTCCATCGCCTTCTTCGAGCCGGCGCCGCCGATCATGAAGAACTCGCTGCGGTTGGCCTGGCTGATCGCGGCCAACACGCCGATGCCCTGGTCGTCGTCGTGGTTCCAGATCGCGTCGATCTTCGGCTCGGCCTGTAGGAGCTGGCTCGCCTCCTGCTGCCCGGAGTCAGCGGTGAACCGCGCCGCCCGACGGTTGGCCACCTTCAGGCCGTGCTGGGCCAGGGTGTCGTTGAAGCCCTTCGTCCGCTCCTGGGTCAGCTCCAACTCGTCCATCCCGGCGATCTCGGCGATCACCGGGCTGCTCACGCCCTTGGCCTTGAGCTGCTCGACGATGAAGGTGGCGGCCGAGACGCCCATGCCGTAGTTGTCGCCCTTGATCTGCAACCGGTACGCCTTGGCGTCGGGGAAGGCCCGGTCCAGGTTGACCACCGGAACGCCGGCCGCCATCGCCTCCAGACCGAACGAGTTCAGCTCCTTGCCGTCGTGCGGCAGCAGCACGATCACGTCGGGCTTCTGCGAGATCAGGGTGGACAGGGCGGCCCGCTGGGCCGCCGCGTCCGCACCCGCTTCAACGATCTTGAACTCCACGTCGGAGTACGCGGCGGCCTGCGCCTTGGCGTTGTTCGTGATCGCGGCGATCCAGCCGTGGTCGGCCGCCGGCGCGGAGAAACCGATGGTCACCTGCTTGCCGGGCTCGGCGTTGGCGTTGCCGTCGGCCGCCTTGGTCTGCGCCTCGGTCGGTGACTGCTCGTTGCTGGTACAACCGGCGAGCAGTACGCCGGCGCCGACGGCCGCCCCGCCGAAGAGCAGCCGGCGCCGCGACATGTCGCGACTGTGCTGGGTCATGACGACCTCCTGGTTATCAAGTGGTGGGGATTTTGGGTGTACGAGGCCCGGCCACCGTCGGTGTTACGGGTGGCGCGGACATAGCGGTGCTCAGCTCGTGGTGAGCCGGTTACGACGGAAGAACTGGGAGAGGGTGCCGAACTGGATCTGCTGGATCAGGACGGCGGCGACGATGATGCCGCCCTTGACCATGTTCTGCGCCTCAACGGAGAGGCCGTTGATGGCGAAGAGGTTGGTGATGGTGGCGAAGATGATCACACCGAGCAGGGAGCCGATGATGGTGCCCCGCCCGCCGCTGAGCAGCGTGCCACCGATGATCACGGCGGCGATCGCGTCCAGCTCGTAGAGGTTCGCCATCGCCGCCTGGGCCGAGGTGGCCTGCGCGGTGAGCATGATGGCGGCGATGCCGCAGCACAGGCCGGACAGCGCGTACAGCAGCAGGGTGTGCAGCTTGACGTTGATGCCGGCCAGCCGGGCGGCCTCCGGGTTGCCGCCGACGGCGACCGTGCGCCGCCCGAAGGTCGTGCGGTTCAGCAGCACCCAGCCCGCGGCCACCACGGCGGCCAGGAGGTAGACCAGCAGCGGAATGCCGAGCAGGTCGGTGCTGGCGATGCCGTTGATCGTGTTGTTCCGCGAGATCTGAGTCTGCTTCTGGGAGATCTCCGCGGCCAGCCCGCGCGCGGCGACCAGCATGGCCAGCGTCGCGATGAACGGCACCAGCCGCCCGTACGCGATGAGCGTCCCGTTGACCAGGCCGACCGCCACCCCGACGATGATCGCGGTAAAGATCATTCCGCCGGCGCCGAAGCTCTGGGTCGCCACCGTGGTGCACCAGACCCCGGCCAGCGCCACGATCGCGCCGACCGAGAGGTCGATGCCACCCCCGATGATCACGAAGGTCATCCCGACGGTGACCACGCCGACCACCGAGGCGAGCTTCAGGATGCTGAGCATGTTCGCCCACACCCAGTCGGGGTTGGAGTACAGGTCCCAGCGGGTGGCAGCACCGATCACGAAAAGTGCCAGCAGCACCCCGATCAGGGCGAGGTTCCGCTTGGCGCCCTCACCGCCGTCGCCGTGCCACCAGGAGAGCCCGCCGGTGGGGCCTACCGTGGCGGTCGGCGTGGCGTGCCCCGCCGCCTCGGTTTCGGCCGGGTCCACCGGCGGCGACTGCGCCGGCAGCTTGGTCGTGGGCGGACTATCGGTCATGCCGCTGCGCCTTCCGTCAGGGACCCCGCCATGACGAGGTCGAGCACCGTGGGTTCGTCGAGTTCGTCGGCGGGGGCGGTACGGACGACCCGTCCCTCCCGCATCACCAGCACCCGGTCGGCCAGGCCGAGCACCTCGGGCACCTCACTGGAGACCAGCAGCACACCGACGCCCTGGGCCGCGAGCTGCCTGATCACCTGGTACAGCTCGGCCCGGGCACCGACGTCCACCCCCCGGGTGGGCTCGTCGAGCAGCAGCAGCTTCGTGTCGCCGAGCAGCCAGCGACCGACCACGACCTTCTGCTGGTTGCCGCCGGAGAGCGTCCGTACCGCCCGGCGGACGTCGCGCGGGCGCATCTCCAGGCTCTCGGCGATCCGGTCGGCCTCAGCCCGTTCCCGAGCGATGTCGGTGAACCCGAAGCGGGCGTAGTGAGTGAAGGTGGCGAGGGTGACGTTGCGGTAGATCGGCTCGCCGAGCAGCAACGCCTGGCTCTTGCGCTCCTCGGGGGCCATGCCCATGCCGGCCCTGACCGCCGCGCCGACGCTGCCTGGTCGCAGCGCCCGGCCGGCCATCCGCACCGAACCGGTCTCGGCCGCCCGCGCACCGTAGATCGTCTCCAGTAGTTCGGAACGGCCGGAGCCGACCAGGCCCGCGATGCCGACGATCTCTCCCGCCCGGACGGTGAGTGACACGTCGGCGAACTCGCCGGTACGGGTCAACCCGTCGACCTGGAGCAGTTCGTCACCGACCACGGTCTCGGCGGGGCGGTCCGGGAAGACGTACTCGATGTCGCGGCCGGTCATCCGGGAAACCAGATCGCTGGTCGGGGTCTCGCGGGCCGGCAGGTTCGCCGCCGTGGTCCGGCCGTCCTTGAGTACGGTCACCCGGTCGCCGATCTCGCGGATCTCCTCCAGCCGATGCGAGATGTAGATGACCGCGATGCCCTGCGCGGTCAGCTCGCGGATGATCCGGAAGAGGTTCTCCACCTCGTCGTGGGCGAGCACCGCGCTCGGCTCGTCCATGATGATCAGCCGGGCCTCGTGGGACAGCGCCCGAGCCATACTGACCACCTGCTTGCCGGCCGCCGGCAGGGCCCGCACCATCCGGTTCGGTGGCATCTCGGCGTGACCGAGCCGGTCAAGGATCTGACGGGTCCGGCTGGCCATGTGCCCCCGGCGGATGAACCCGAGCCGGCGCGGCTCGTGCCCCAGGAAGGCGTTCTCGGCCACCGACAGGTCCGCGACCAGGTCGAGTTCCTGGTAAATGGTGGCGATCCCGGCGCGCATCGCGGCCTGCGGGTTGACGAAGGTGACCCGTTCGCCGCGCCACTCGACGTGCCCGGAATCCGGCCGGTGCACCCCGGCGAGCACCTTGATCAGGGTGGACTTGCCGGCACCGTTCTGCCCGAGCAGGCAGTGCACCTCGCCCGCGCGTACCTCGAGTTGCACCCCGTCCAGGGCGCGTACGCCCGGGAAGGTCTTGACCACGTCGGTCAGGCGCAGCACCACCTCGCCGGTGGTCGTCTCGACCGGCGTGCCGCCGGTCCCGCTCGCGACGTCGTGCCCGGTCATGCCGCCTCCCCGAAGGCCAGGTCGCTGGCGAGCACCGCGGCGCCGGCCACGCCGGCCCGCGGGCCGAGTTCGGAGAGCACCACCGGCAGGTTCCCGGTGGCCAGCGGCAGCGAGCGGCGGTACACGACACTGCGGATCTCGGCGAGCAGGATGTGCCCGAGTTGGGCGAGTCCACCGCCGATCACGATCATTGAGGGGTTGGTGAAGCTGACCAGCCCGGCGAGCACTCCGCCGACCCGCCGGCCGCCCTCGCGGATGAGCTGGATGCAGGTCACGTCGCCTTCGAGCGCCCCGGCGGCGACGTCGAGGGCGCTCACCTCGCCGTTGGCCTCGAGTCGTTCGGCCAGGGCGGGTGAGGTGCCGGCCCGCGCGGCGGCGGTGGCGTCCTTGGCGAGGGCCGCCCCGCTGAAGAGCGCCTCCAGGCAGCCGGCGTTGCCGCAGGAGCAGATCGGCCCCTGCGGATCGACCTGGATGTGGCCGATGTCGCCGGCACAGCCGTCGGTGCCCCGGTAGACGTCGCCGCTGAGGTAGATCCCGCAGCCGACGCCGGTGCCGATCTTGACGAAGAGAAAGTCGTCGACCGAGTGGGCTACCCCGCCGTGCCGCTCGCCGATGGCCATGATGTTCACGTCGTTGTCGACCACCGCCGGGCAACCGTGCTCGCGGGTGAGCAGCTCGCGGACGGGGAAGCGGTCCCAGCCGGGCATGATCGGCGGCGAGACCGGCACGCCGTCGCGGAAGCTGACCGGGCCGGGCACCCCGATGCCGACCGCGTCGAGTCGCTCGTAGACGCCGTCGACCCGGGCCTTGTGCAGCAGCTCGTTGACGCGCTGGAGGATCACCTTCGGGCCGGACCGGATGTCGGCCGCCTCCGCGTACGCCGCCACCGGCTCCAACCGGCCGTTGACGACCTCGACATCGATCGAGCTGGCGCCCAGATCGACGGCCGCGAAGCGCAGCCCGGGGCTCAACTCGACAAGCGTCGACCGTCGCCCGCCCCGGGAGGCCGCCTTGCCCGCCTCCGCCACATAGCCGAGGGCGACCAGCCGCTCCAGTTCGGCGAGCAGCCGGGGCCGGGGCATCTCCAGGCGGTCGGCGAGTTCGGCCCGCGACAGCGCTCCCTCGTCGCGTAACAGCCGCAACAACCGGACGTGCAGGGGGTCGGCGTTGGGCACGGGCTCACCTCTCCCACGGGGGGTATTCACATCGACGAAATGCCGACGTGTGGTGCCCGACACAGTAGGAGGCTTCAGTGCGCCCTGTCCAGACCTTAGAACCAATCTGTGCCCAACTTTTGCTGGATCTAGCAAAAGCTACCGGTAGGTCGCGGTCATGCCCGAGCCGCAGGCCAGCAGGGGAGTCATGAAGATCGCCCGTCGTGTGACAGCTATCGCGTCATTGGCCACGCTGCCGCCCTCCGGGCCGAGGCGACGCCGGCGACCACCCCAGGCAGCACGCCGGCCGTCGAGCACGGCAGTCAGGGATAGGGATACCCGGAGATCACGCGGAACGCCTGGTGTCTCGTCTCGGCCTGCGGCGGACAGGCACGCAGGGCCCAGCTGCGATGGTTGCCGTGCCCCCGGGCTTCCGGGCACGGCAACGACCCTCAGCCGGCGCGCTCGCCACCACCCTTCGAGCGCAGCTTGCGGTCGTCGCGCAACTCGACGTAGGGCTCCCGATCGACCGGCCGGAGGCCGCCGCTGATCGCCCGCGCCCGCGCCAGCTCGGCATCGAGTTCCGCACCGAACAGGATCGCGATGTTGCTCAACCAGAGCCAGACCAGGAAGATGATCACCCCGGCCAGCGCCCCGTAGGTCTTGTTGTACGAGCCGAAGTTGCCGACGTAGAAGGCGAACAGGCCGGAGACCAGCAGCCAGATCAGCACGGCCAGCACCCCACCGGGGCTCACCCAGCGGAAGCCGCCCTGGCGCGCGTTCGGCGACGCCCAGTAGAGGATGGCGAACATCAGGCTGACCAGGAGCAGCAGCACCGGCCACTTGGCGATGTCCCACACCGCCACGGCCGTGCTCCCCACTCCCACCGCCGCGCCGACCTCCTCGGCGAAGCGTCCGGTGAAGACCACGATCACCGCACTGGCCAACAGCATCACACCGACCAGCGCGGTGACCCCCACCCGGATCGGCAGGGTCTTCCAGATCGGACGCCCCTCCGGCACGTCGTAGATCGAGTTGGAGGCGCGCATGAAGGCGGCGACGTATCCGGAGGCCGACCAGAAGGCGGCGAGCAGACCGATGATCGCGGTGATACCGGCCAACCCACCGTTCTGCTGGGCCTGCTCGATCGCGGCGTCGAGGATCTGGCGGATGTTCTCCTCGGGCACCGACTCCGCGACGGTGTCGCGTACCGTCCGGGTGGCCGCCGGACCCAGCAGGCCCAGCAACGAGACCAGCACCAGCAGGCCCGGGAAGATGGAGAGCACGCCATAGTAGGTGAGTGCCGCGGCCCAGTCGGCCAGGCTGTCGTCGCCGAACTCGCGCACCGTCCGGCGCGCCGCCGCCAACCACTCGCCACGCGACAACCGACCCGGATGCGCCGGTGTGTCACTGACCTCCTGCCCTACCGGCACCTGTTCGCGGTCGGCACCCGCCTCGCTCCGCCGCTCCGCACGGTCGCGGTCGGCACCCGCCTCGTCCGGCCGCCCCTCGGAGGCGGGGTCGGGACCCGGGCCACGACGGTCTGGACCGGAAGATTCCTCGGAGGCCATCGCCTCTCCCCTCGGCTCCGCTAGCGGTGATCGTTGAGGTCACATGCCCAGTGACCGACGTGAAGTAACCCGACAGTCCCGCCAGCCGACCCGGCTTCGCGTCGGCAGACCATCCGACGGTCGGCCGGCGCGGGCCGCCTCGGACGACCCCGGAGCCTTCCGGCGGGGCGGGAAACAGTCGACGCCGGCCCGGTTCCCCATACACGGAAAATGCGCCAACGTGGCTTTCCCTCGACGGGAGCAGGGCGAATGCGATCAATGCGCGAATGGTCTGGCAGCGCCCGCTGGGACCGACCGGCAGACCGGCGATCCACACCGGTGTCGCACCGCGTCGGCTTTCCGGTCGACGTCGACCACACGGCGACCCAGGCGGTTCGGGACGCCACCTACCGTACTCATGGATACGGAGAGTAGTTATCCGGGTCGGTTTTTCGCCGACCGACTCGGTCGCCACATGCCTGCTAACTCGATAAAACGGACAGTTCGCGCCACCCTCCCCGGCGACCTGAAACATCCTATCGGCACGTCCGGGCCAATCATGAATACGATTCTTGAATGTTCCTGTTACATGCGACGCGAAAGAATGTTAAGTCACGCAGCGAAGCGCTGCTCGACTATGCCCCCCAACGTGGAGTCAATTCGCGTATCGTCCCCCCTCGTGTCGGCTATCCGATTCACCGAAGATTCCGGACCTGAGCGTCGCGGCGGACACAGCCGCGTCGCGGAGGCGGAGACGCCCGCCGCCGGAACTGATCCGGTTCAGATCGATCCGATCGACGTCGCTGGGCGGTTCGAGGACGAGAAGCCGGGCCGGGTGCTGACCGGACCGGTCGCCCTCGCGCTGACCGCAGCCACCCTGGCGATCGGTCTGCTGGCCCTCTGGCAGGTGTTCCGGCCGCTCGCACAGGGCAGCAAGTACTACCTGATCTTCTTCCTGGCCGGCGTACTTCCGCTGGTCTTCCTCGCCTATCCGGCCGACCTGCGGCTGCCGCGCCGCCTGCGGGCACGCGCAGGTAGGGAACCGTCAGCGCCGACATCCCACCCGACCGAGCCCGCCCGGTCCGGGCCCAGCCGCGTCGACTGGCTGCTCGCCGCCGCGGCGCTGGCCGGCTGCCTGTACCCGGTGCTGCCGATCGCCCTGGCCGGCGGTGGCGGCGGCTACGACGCCTTCCTCGACCGGCAGGGGCTGCTGGTCGGGATGGACGTGGCGATGGGCACCGTCCTGCTGCTCCTGCTGCTGGAGGGCTGCCGACGCACCACCGGCTGGATCCTGCCCGCCGTCTGTCTGGTCTTCCTCGGCTACGGCTACTACGGCGGGCTGCTGCCGCAGACCTGGGCGGTGGCGCACGCCGGGCTGGACTTCGGGCAACTGGTCGACGCCTTCTACAACTCCGACAGCGGCTTCTACGGCACCCCGCTGGACGTGGCCGCCACGTACATCGTGCTGTTCACCATCTACGGGGCGGTGCTCGACCTCTCCGGCGCCGGCCGGTTCTTCGTGAACCTGTCCGCCGCGGCGTTCCGGCGCTCGCGCACCGCCGCCGGCCGTACGGCGGTGGCCTCCGGGTTCCTGCTCGGCACCGTCTCCGGCTCCGGGGCGGCCACGACCGTCAGCATCGGCGCGGTCACCTGGCCTATCCTGCGTCGCGCCGGATACCCGGCGGAGCGGGCCGGCGGGATGCTCGCCGCCGCCGGCGTCGGTGCCATCCTGTCCCCACCGACCCTCGGCGCGGCAGCTTTCATCATCGCCGAGTACCTCGGCGTGTCCTACCTCCAGGTACTCGGCTGGGCGGTGGTGCCGACCGTCCTCTACTACCTCGGCATCGTGCTCTCGGTGGAGATCGACGCGCGCCGCTCCGGGGTGCGGCCGGCGGCCCTCGCGGCCGTTTCCGCCTGGCGGCTGCTGGCCCGGTCCGGGTATCACTTCGCCTCCCTCTTCGCCATCGTCGGGTTGCTCGCCGTCGGGCTGTCGGCAACCCGTGCCGTGGTGCTGGCCACCGTCCTCGCGATCGCCCTGTCCTTCCTGGACCGGGCGCACCGGCTCACCCCGGCCCGGCTGGTCACCGCGCTCTCCAACGGCGTACGCGGAGTCCTCGCGGTCACCGTCGTCTGCGCGGCGGCCGGCGTCATCACCGCCACCACCACCAAGACCGGTCTCGGTCCGCAGGCCGCCGCGCTCCTGGTCGGCGCCGCGAGCACGGTCAGCTCCGAGCCGGCCGTGGTGCTCGCGCTGACCGCACTGCTCGCCGCCGTCGCGCTCAGCCTGCTCGGCCTGGCGGTCCCGGTGACCGCGTCGTTCGTGATCGGCTGGGTGATCATCGGGCCGGCCCTGCTGGACCTCGGGGTCAGCGCTCCCGCCGCCGCCATGTTCGTCTTCTATTTCGCGGTGCTGTCCGAGGTGTCGCCACCGACTGCGCTCGCCGCCGTCGCCGCCGCCGCGGTCACCGGCGGACGGCTGGTGCCGACCATGTGGCACACCCTGCGGTACGCGCTGCCGGCGTACCTGATTCCGCTGGCATTCGTGATCACCCCAACCGGGCTCGGCCTGCTCGGCATCGGCGGGCCCCGGCGCATCCTCATCGCAGCCGTCGTCACGGCCCTCGGGGTCGCGGTACTGGCGGTCGCGGCCGGCGGCTGGCTGCCCGGCGTCGGCCCGGCGGGCGTGCCGGAACGCGTGATCGGGGTGGCCGCCGGCCTGACGCTGCTCTGGCTGCAACCCGTGCCCGTCGCGATCGGTGCCGTGCTGGCCGGCGCCATGGCGGTGGGCGTGTTCATACGACGCGGATCCGCCGGTACCTCCGGCGGAACGCGAGCCGGATCACCGGCATGACCCAGGAAGGAGACACTGTGGGACGGATCAACGCGCGGCTCGTGGCCGGGGTGGGAGTCCTCACCCTCGCCGCCGCCGGCGCCGCCGGTTGCGGAGGCCGCCAGGACGCCGCGACCACGGACGACACCGCTAGCGCCGTCACCTGTGAGGTGGCCGAGAGCACCCGGGTGGGCATCGCCACCGGCAACGCCACGGGCGTCTACTACGTGGTCGGAAACGCCCTGGCCGGGCAGCTCGCGGACAGCACCGGCGGCCGGTTGACCGGCACCGCAGCCGAGACCGGAGCCTCGGTCCAGAACATCGAACAGCTCGTCGGCGGCCAGTACGACGTGGCCTTCTCACTGTTCGACACGGCCGTCAACGCGGTGGAGGGCAAGGACAGCTTCAGCGCACCGCAGCCGGTAGAGGCGCTGGCCCGGATCTACGACAACTACACCCAGGTGGTCGTCCGGGCCGATTCGGGGATCAACTCGGTGGCCGACATGCGCGGCAAGAAGATCTCGACGGGCTCCCCCAAGTCCGGCACCGAGGTCATCGCGAACCGGCTGCTGGAGGCCGCCGGCCTGAACCCGGCCGCGGACGTCCAGGCCCAACGACTCGATCTCACCAAGACCGTGGAAGGCGTCAAGGACGGCACCGTCGACGGCTTCTTCTGGTCCGGCGGCCTACCCACCGGCGGCCTGACCGACCTGTTCACCACCGCCGGCGACAAGGTGAAATTCATCGACATCACGCCGTTGCTGCCCAAGATGAGCGAACTGAACCCCGCGTACCAGGCCGGCACGATCGGCAAGGACGTGTACTCCACCGTGGCGGACACCCCGACCATCGTGGTCCCGAACGTGCTGCTCGTCCGCAAGGATCTCGACGCCGACGTGGCCTGCGCCATCACTCGGACCGTGTTCGAGAAGAAGGACGCGCTGGCCCAGGCCAATCCCGCTGCCAAGGGCATCGCCCTGGACACCGCCCGCAAGACCGACCCGGTCGGTCTGCACCGGGGCGCGGCCAAGGCGTTGCAGGACCTCGGCGCGAGCTGACCGACGGCGGCCGGGCCGGACGCCTGACACCCCGGCCCGGCCGCCCCGACCTCGGGAGACCCCCGTGCCGCTGTCCTCGCTGGCCCGCGTACGTCGGCACAGCCGACCGTCCGGCCACACCGGCCGACTCTGGTCGGTGCGTACCCAACTGCTCGCACCGATCCTGATCGCCACCGCCGGCCTGCTCGTGCTGGGGGCCATCCAGACCGGTGACGCCCTGGCCGCCTCCACCGACGCCGAACGGGCCCGGGTGCTGGCCGGCACCGCCACCGCCACCGTCTCGCTGGTGCACGAGCTGGAACGGGAACTCGGCGAGACGGCAGCGCTCCGCCAGCGCGGCGGGAGTTCCGGCCGCCAGTTGGTCGACGCCCAGCGGCGTCGGGTCGACGAGGCCAGCGAGCGTTACCGCACCGCCAGCTCCGACGCCCGCCGCACCGCGCCGGACCTCGGCCACGAGCTCGACGGCGTGACAGAACACCTCGACCAGCTCGACGAGGCCCGGATCGCCGCGCTCACCACCGACAATGTCGACGGGATGTACGTGGCGCTGGTGGAGTCGCTGCTCGCCGTCGCCGACGCGCTTCCCTCCCAGCTACGCGACCCCGAGCTGGCCAACCGCGCCCGCGAGGTGGCCGCCGTCGCTGCCCAGGAACACCTGGCGTCGCTGGAACGGGACCTACTCCGGGCCATCTTCGTCCGAGGTGAGCTGGTCGAGGGCGAACTCGCCCGACTGGGCCGGCTGCGCGGCGCGCAGGAGCAGCGGCAGGCCGAGTTCTCCCGGATCGCCGGGGAGAGCGCCACCAACGCGTACACCCGTCTGATCGCCGGCGGCGACGTCTCCACCGCCCGGCGGATGCGCGACAGCGCATTGAACGCCGACGCCGAGCCGGCCGCGCTGCCCGCCGACGGAGACGCCTGGTACGTCGCCCAGAGCGGTGCCATCCGCCGGTTCAACCTGCTCGGCCGGGAGCTTTCCGACAAGCTGGACCAGCGCGCCGCCGAGTTGGCGACGGAAGCCCGACAACGGGCGTTGGTCACCGGCGGCGCCAGCGCCGGCCTGGCGCTGGTCTCGCTGGCCAGCGCCGCGTTGCTGGCGGTACGCACCAGCCGCCGGCTGCGCCGGTTGCGGGTGGCGGCGCTGACCATGGCGCATCGGGAACTGCCCGAGCGCATCACCGCCATCGCGGCCGGCGACAGTGGTCCGACGGAGGGTGCCGCCTCGCAACTCACCGCGGGCATCAGCCGTGGACGCGACGAGATCGCGCAGGTGGCCGAAGCGTTCGACACCGTCAACCGGGCCGCGCTGCGGCTCGCCGGTGCGCAGGCCGAGCTGCGGATGGACGTGACCCGGATGGTCGAGGCGCTGGCCCGCCGGATCCGTACGCTGATCACCCGGCAGCTACGGCTGCTCGACGAGTTCGAGCAGGAAGAGACGGATCCGGACGCGTTGGCCCGGCTCTTCGCCCTCGACCATCTCGCCGCCCGGATGCGGCGCAACGGGGAGAACCTGCTGGTCCTGGCCGGCGGCGAGCCCGGACGTTCGCAGGACGGGCCGCATCTGGTCGCCGACGTCGTGCGCGGTGCCGCCTCCGAGATCGAGGAGTACGCCCGGGTAGAGATCGACGTGCCCACCGCCGGTGTGCACGGGTCGGCGGTCGGCAACCTGGTACACCTGCTGGCCGAGCTGCTGGAGAACGCCACCTCGTACTCTCCGCCGCACACCCCGGTGCAGGTGGACGGTCGACGTACCGTCGACGGGCTGACCCTGCGCGTACACGACCAGGGCATCGGCATCGGCGAGAACCGGCTGGCCGAGATCAACGAAAGGCTGCGCGCCCCGGCCGCGTTGTCCAGCGCGGCGGCCGGCCGCATGGGCCTGCACGTGGTGGCCCACCTGGCCGCCCGGCACGGCATCCAGGTGCGGCTGCACAGCGCCGGCGCCGGAACGGTCGCCCAGGTGGACGTACCGGAGTCGCTGCTGACCCGGATGGAGCAGCTCACCGGCCGTCCCAACGCCGTCGGGAAACCGGCGCCCCCGGCGGTGGGTGCCTGGTTCCGGCACCAGGGCGCTCCGGCGGTGGTGGGTGCCGCAGCAGGCCGGTTCGACGCGCACCGCGCCCCGACGATGACGCTGCCGGTGGTGGGCAACGGCGCAGCGGCCTGGTCACCCGAGCAGCCCGGTCAACCGCACTACCGAACGCCCGCACAGCCCGTCGGCGTCGCGCCGAACGGGCCGCCCGCGTCGGCCAACGGCGCATCGGCCTGGCGACCCGGCGTCCGTCCCGAGGAAGCCACTTCGGCCGGCCTGCCCCGGCGGGTACGCGGCGGCGACCTTCAGTCCGAACTGCACGACGTGCCGCCGCCGCAGCCCGCGCCGGACCTGCTCGACCCCGAGGTGGTACGGACCCGGCTGTCCGCTCTCTCCGCCGGGGTGGCGCACGCGATGCGACGTAACCAGCAGACGAACGGGAGACCCTAGATGATGCCCAACGGCAGCCCCGGCCTCGACTGGCTCCTGGCGAACTTCGCCGAGCAGGTACCGGACGTGTCGCACGCCCTCGCCGTCTCCGGGGACGGGCTGCGGCTGGCGGCCTCGCCGCACCTCTCGACCGACCAGGCGGACCAGCTCGCCGCCGTGATCAGCGGCCTGGCCAGCCTGACCGTCGGCGCTGCCCGGCTGATGTCCGCCGGCCGGGTCCGACAGCAAATCGTGGACATGGACGGCGGCGTTCTCCTGGTGATGTCGGTCGGTGACCGCGCCCTGCTCGGCGTGCTGGCCGCCGCCGGATGCGACCTGGGCCAGATCGGTTACGAAACGGCGACACTGGTCCAGCGGGTCGCCGAGGCGCTCGAACCGGCGGCCCGGAACTGGGCGGACCACCCCGGCGGAGTGCCGGCGTGAGTCGGGGGCGGCGGTTGGTGGTGGCGTGGCTGGCGGTCGCGCTTGTCAGCGCCTGCGGTGCCGAACGCGCCCCGGAGGCTCGGCCGTGGCACGACGGACGCATCTTCCTGGCCACCGGCAACACCACGGGGGTCTACTACCAACTGGGTGGCGGCTACGCCGATGTCATCACTCGCCAACTGCCCGGCTATGAGGCCCGGGCGGAACCGACCGGGGCCTCCGTCGAGAACATCACCCGGCTGGTCGACGGCGACATGGAGATCGCTTTCAGCCTCGCCGACACGGCGGCTGACGCCACCGCCGGCCGTGGCGCCTTCGAGGGTCGTCCGCAGCCGGTTCGGGCGCTGGCCCGGGTCTACAGCAACTACACCCACGTGATCGTCCGCGCCGACGCGCAGATCACCGACCTCGCGGGACTGCGCGGCAAACGGGTCTCCACCGGTTCACGGAAGTCCGGCACCGACGTCATCGCCGGTCGGCTGCTCACCGCCGCCGGCCTCGACCCGGAGCGGGACGTACGCCGAGCCCGGGTCTCGCTGCCGGAGACGGTGGCCCGGATGCGCGGCGGCACGCTCGACGCGATGTTCTTCTCCGGCGGGCTACCCACTCCGGGCATCGCCGACCTGCTGACCAACGCGCCCAACCGGTTCCGGCTGCTGCCGGTCGCCGACCTGATCGAGCCGCTGAGCGCCACGCACGGCTCGGTCTACACCACTGCCGAACTGCCCCGCGACACCTACGACACCCCCTCGGGCACCCCCACCGTGACGGTCCCCAACGTGATTCTGGTCAGCGCGGAGATGCCCGACGACCTGGCGTACAGCCTGACCCGTCTGCTCTTCACGTATCAGGCCGACCTGGCCGTCGCCCACCCCGAGGCACGCAACTTCGACCGCGAGTCGGCCGCCACCACCGACCCGATCCCCCTGCACCCCGGCGCCGCCCGCTACTACCAGGGCGCCTGACCCGCTCCCCGCTCCTGGGATCTTGGACATTTTCCGTTAGGCATGCCGTCGGCCACGACGATGCCCGTGGGCGCCGGCGCCGTGGGGTGGGCGGCCACCGCGGTCGGTGCTGCGCTCAGCAGCAGGGCGCCGGACACGCCGACGCTGAGAAGTGCGAGATGGCGGGGGCGACGCACACGCGTCTCCCTTCGGTCGGGCTGGCGGCCGGGTCTCGGCACGGACCAATCGCGAAGATCCATTCGTCGCCATGCTAGGTCCGGGTGGGTGTCGCGTTGATTCCTTCGGGTGGCCGCGGCCCCCCGTTTCCCGACCCGGGGCGGCGGCGGTAATCGAATCGACGTCGAACCGGGTAGCGGGTCGAAACCTGGTGGAAAACGTTGTCATGGCGGGAGAAAAAACCCTCGCCGCGGTCTCCCGGAAATCCGCTACCCGGGCCTATGATCTTGCAACATGTCGCCCAAGAGGCGTCATTTATCCACATGAGACAGGAGCGAAATGCTCAGGAAAACACGCTGGCTGTTGGCCGTCGCGGTCACGGCCACGGCGTTGACCGCCGTACCGGGCGGCACCGCCACGGCCGGCCCCGGCGGTATCGCCGGCACCGACACACCCCGCACCTCCGCCGACGGGAAGACGCACACCGTCACCTTGCTGAGCGGGGACGTGGTGACCGTGCGGAGCACCGGCGACCGATGCCCGCAGGCCACGATCCGACCGGCCGAGGCGAACGGGGTGATCCGGCAGAGCTGCGGCCCCGACGGTCACCTGCACGTCATCCCGGCCCGCGTCGCGTCCCAGATCGGCTCGGTCCTCGACCCGGACCTCTTCGACGTCACCGCGCTGATCGCCGACGGGTACGACGACGAGTCCACCGCCGAGCTGCCGGTCATCGTGCAGCCCGCCACCGCCTCCGCCCGGGTGGCCGCGCTCGCCGACGTGCAGACGCTGTCCAGCATCGGCGCGGTGGCCGGACACCTACCCAAGAAGAACCCGGCCACCGCGAAGCTCGCGACGAACTCGCTGCTCGCCGGCGCGAAGAAGGTCTGGCTCGACCGCAAGGTCCGTGCCGCCGCCCTGCCCGCCAGTGCGAAACCCGCCGGCCTGGACCGCAACCTCGCCCAGATCGACGCTCCCGACGCCTGGAAGGCCGGCTACACCGGCCGGGGCGCGCGGGTCGCGGTGCTCGACACCGGTGCCGACTTCACCCACCCCGACCTGGCCGGCCGGGTTGTCGACCGGGCCGACTTCACCATCGACGGCGGGGACGCCGTCGACCACAACGGCCACGGTACGCACGTCGCGTCGACAATCGCCGGAACCGGCGCCGCCGCCCACGGCCAGCGTCGCGGCGTGGCGCCGGACGCCAGGCTGGTGATCGGCAAGGTCCTCGACGACCACGGGTACGGCACCGACTCCGGCATCATCGCCGCCATGGAGTGGGCCGCCACCCGCGCCGACGTCATCAACATGAGCCTCGGCGGCAGCGAGGCCGACGACGGCAGCGATCCGCTCTCGCTCGCCGTCGACGCCCTGAGCAAGCAGACCGGCACGCTCTTCGTCATCGCGGCCGGCAACAGCGGCGCGCAGATCTCCTCGCCCGGCTCGGCCGCCAGCGCGCTCACCGTCGGCGCCGTCGACCGCGACGACAAGCTCGCCGACTTCTCCAGCCGGGGACCGCTGGTGAACAACCACGCGGCCAAGCCGGAGGTGGTCGCGCCGGGCGTCGACATCGTCGCGGCCCGCGCCGCCGGCACCAACCTGCAGACCCCGATCGACAGGTACTACGAGGCCATCAGCGGCACGTCGATGGCCGCCCCGCACGTGGCGGGCGCCGCCGCGCTGCTCGTGCAGCGGCACCCTGACTGGACCGGCGAGAAGATCAAGGCTGCCCTGGTCGGCGCGTCCGACCCGCTGACCGGCATCGACCCGTACGCCATTGGAGCCGGCCGCCTGAACGCGGCCCGGGCCCTCGGTGGCCCGACCACTGACCAGCCGGTGGTCAACCTCGACACGTTCGCGTACCCGCAGTCCGGCACCAGCGAGACGGCGCTGAGCTGGACCGGCGGGTCCACCCCGGCTACCAGAGTCCTCGACCTCGACGTGTCGATCGTCAACCACGACGGCCAGCCCGTGCCGCGTCGCGCGGCATCGCTGTCGACGACCCGGGTGACCCTCAAGCGGGGCGCGACGGCGGGCGCGACGCTGCGGATCAACCGCGCGGCGCTGGCCAACCGGCCGGGCTTCTACCTGGCCACCGTCACCGCCCGCACCGGCCGTAACCTGGTCGCGTCCACCCCGGTGAGCTTCTACGTCGAGCAGCCCAGCTACGACCTGACGATCCGCACCAAGCCGCTGCCCGGCCTGCGCGACGGTGCGGACACCTGGATCAACCTCTCGGTCAGCAACCTCACCGACCCGCTGCTGTTCTACGGCGGGGCCGGCGGCACGCCCGGCGACACCTTCACTCTGCGGGTACCGGCCGGCCGGTACTCGGTGCTCGGCACCGCGATCGCCTACTACGTGGACAGCGACGTGCAGGAGACGACGCTCACCGCGGCGGGGGACCTGGACGTGCGCGGCGCCCGGAGCGTGACCCTCGACCCGGCGCAGGCCCGGCCGGTCACCGCGACCGTCGACGGGGTCGCCACCAAGCCCACCCGCGTCGAGGTCACCAACCTCCAGACGGCGGTGAACGGCCTGTCGTGGTGGCACCAGATCAGCGGGTTCGGGGTGGCGACGGCAATCCGCAGCACGGCGATCCCGAAGCCGACCATCGGATCGCGGCGCACCTGGGCGGCTGTCAACCTGGACTCGCCGGCTGGAACCGCGCAGCCGTACCGCTACAACCTCGTGCACGAGTACGCCACCGGCGTGCCGGCCGACCCGTCGTTCCGGGTGACCCGGGCGGAGCAGGCCCGGTTGGCCCGCCTCGACGAGCGGTTCCACCAGACCGACTCGCCGCAGATGTACACCCAACTGGTCCGCTTGGGCGACACTCCCGACGGGGTGCCGGTGGCCCAGACCTACGAGGGCCCCATGCCGCCGCACCGGACGTCGTACCTCTCTCCGGAGATCGTCTGGGCCGACCAGGGCGCCTACGGCGGGCTGCCGGCCATGGAGGCACCGCACCGGTACCTGCCGGGCAGCCGGCAGTCGAAGGTCTGGGCACGCCAGCCGTTGCACTCAGACTGGTACGACGACCCGGCCGGCGCGGGCCGGAGCTGTGCCAGCGCACCGGCCCGCACCCGGGGCAACCTGCACCTCGACATGGTGTCGCTGACCGACCAGCACCAGCGCGCCGACTGCCTGCAGGGCGAGGCGATCGGCGTGCGGCGCACGCTGTCACTGCACCGCGACGGGAAGCTCGTCGAGCAGCGGCAGGGTCCGTTCGGGGACTTCTCGGTGCCGCAGGCGATGGCCGACTACCGGGTGACCCTCGACGTCGACACGAGCCTGATCCTGCCGATCTCCACGAAGGTCAGCACGTCGTGGACGTTCCGGTCCGCCGGGCCGGACGGGACCGGCAGCGTGCCGCTGCCACTGCTCGCGGTCGACTACGCCCTGCCGATGGACCACGACAACCACCCGGTCGCTGGAACGGCCGAGCTGGCCGTCCGACAGGCGCACGGTGTGCGGGCGCAGCGGGTGACGTCGGTGCAGGTCTGGGCCTCCACCGACGACGGCGCCAGCTGGGCGGCGGTCCGGGTCATCGGCAGCGGTGACGCCTACCGGTTCGAGCTGCCGAAGGCCGCCTCCGGGCAGGCCGTCTCGCTGCGGGTGAAGGCCGCCGCCAACGGCGGCAGCGGCATCGAGCAGACCATCATCCGGGCGTACCACGCCGGCTGACGGTCAGCCGCGCAGGTGCGGTCCGGCTCCGGCCGGGCCGCACCTGCGGGCGTTACCGGCTCCCGGACCGCCTTCGGGTCAAGCAACGCGGACGAACTCAGCCCTCGAGACCGCCTCAGCTGCGGGAGCGCGGCAGGCAGTCCTTCTTGTACTTGAGGCCCGAGCCGCACCAGCACGCGTCGTTGCGCTCCGGCGGCCAGGGCACCCGCGCGCTGGGTCGGGCCGACACCTCGGCCGCGTACCCGCGCGCACCGCCGCGTCGGCCGGGTCGCCGTCACGTCGATCGGCGAACGCGCGCAGACCGGCCACTGTCGCTCGGAACACGCCCAGCCCGGTCCGGCCGGCACTCGTCAGGCGGACCAGCCCCTTCTCCAGCCGGGCGCGGTGCGCGTCCCAGTCCGGCCCGTACACGTCGGTCAGCTCGGGATGCTCGGCGAGCAGCCGGTCGAACTCGTCCCGCAGAGCAGCAGATCCGACGCGCCGCCCTGGCGCTCCGCCGCCCGACGGACGAGCTGGTCCTCCAGCCGGTCGGCCAGATCGTCCTACCGGTCGTGCGGCAGGTTGTGGTCCCGGCGTACCCGGTGACGCTGTTGCGCAGGAGGAAGAGCACACCGGGCGCGTCCGGCGTGCCGAGATCCGCCGCGGGGTCGGCCGGCGGCGTCCAGCGCGCCAAATGCCGCCCCAGCCCACAGCGCGCATCGCCCACAGCGCGCACCGCCCCACACGGGCGCACCGCCAAGGGCCGGCAGGAGCGTGAGCTACTTGTAGAGCAGGCGACCCATCCGGCGGGAGGCGATGAGCAGGCCGGCTGCGAGCACCGCGAGCAGGTAGAGCATGTCGAGCGTCCAGCTCCAGCCGCCGGTGTCGACGGTAAGCGTGCGGATCAGGTGCACCGCCCGGTAGAGCGGAGTCACCTCGACCAGCCAGCGCAGCACCGTCGGGTACGCCTCGGCGGGCACGAAGGTGCCGGAGAACAGGAACAGCACGAACTGCCCCGAACTCATCAGGTCGAAATCCTGCCAGCTGCGCATGAACGTGGAGATCGCCATGCCGAGCGCGCCGAACGCGAAGCCGACCAGCACCGCCGCCGGGAACGCGGCGAGCGCGCGGGCGGGCGCGGTCAGGTCCATCACCACCATCACCACGAGGAACGCGGCCGAGTACGCGCTGCCCCGCAGCATCGCCCAGGCCAACTCGCCGAGGGCGATCTCGAACGGCTGCACCGGGGTGGCGATCACCCCGTCGTACAGCTTCATGTACTTCATCTTCCCGAAGAAGTTGAAGGTGGTCTCCGCCAGCGCGCCGGTCATCGCGGACGAGGCGAGCATGGCCGGGGCGACGAAGGCGGCGTACGAGACGACCGTGCCGCCGGGCAGCGTCAGGTCGCCGATCAGCGCACCCACTCCGACGCCGATGGACAGCAGGTAGAGCAGCGGCTCGACGAAACCGGAGACGAGCAGCAGCCAGTAGACGGATCTCAGGGCCGCGACGTTCCGCTCGGTGACCGACGCGGACCGCCGCGACGCGGCCGAGACGTCGACCAGCCGGGGCAGCACCAGAGCGACCATGACCTTCTCCTAGACGACGAGCCGGCGGGCGAGGACGCGGCGGGCGAGCAGCCACCCCCCGGCCGCCCAGGCGGCCAGGTAACCCAGGTGGCCGGCGATCGACCAGTACGGGGTGACGCCGAGCACCGCCGCCCGGCACAGGTCCACGGCATGCCAGAGCGGCGTGACGTATGCGAGCCAGCGCAGCACCGGCGGCAGCGACTCGACCGGGAAGAACACCCCAGCGAACAGGGTCATCGGGATCACCGCGAAGCGGAACAGCATGGCGAGCCAACTGTCCGAGTCGACCGACGCCGCGTACGCGAAGGTGGGTGCGGCGACGGCCAGCGCGAGCAGTACCGCCACCGGCACCGCCAGCACCGCCCAGGGCGAGCGCAACGCCCCCAGCAACCCGGTCACCAGAAGAAACGCGATGACGGAGGTCAACACCCGGAACAGCACGAACGCCAGGTGGCCGGCGAGGATGTCGGCCACCCGCAGCGGCGACGAGCGCTGCCCGAAGTAGATCTTCTGCCACTGGAGGTTGCCGAAAACCGGCCACGTCGACTCGCCGATCGCCACCTGCAACGCGGTCGACGCGAGTAGCCCGCCGACGATCCACTGCAGGTAGGAGACGCCGCCGACGCCCTGGTCGATGTACGCCCCGACGCCCACCCCGAACCCGAGCACGGTGAGCGTGGGCAGCAGGAAAGACGAGAAGGCACCGGCCCGCCAGGTGCGCCGGTAACCCACCAGGTGGTATTCGAGCACCCGCAGCGCCGGCACCCGTGGCAGGGCGGGTCGGTCCCGGGTCGGTTGTGCCGTCACGGCAGCCCCTTCCAGCAAGTCCTGGCTCAGTCGACGAGGGTGCGGCCGGTGAGATGTAGGAACACGTCCTCCAGGCTGCCGCGTCGGACCAGCACGTTGGTCGGGTGCAGACCGATCGCGGTCACCTCGGCCACCGCCGCGTCACCGTCGGGCACGTAGACCAGGACCCGGTCGGGCAGTACCTCGACGCGTTCCCCCAGCGCGTCCAGCTTGCCGGCGAACGCCTCCTGCGACTCGGCGGCGAACCGCAGCTCGACCACCTCGCGGGTGGCATGCTGCTCGATGAGCGCGCGCGGTGACCCCTCGGCGACGATCCGGCCGCCGTCCATCACCACCAGCCGGTCGCAAAGCTGCTCGGCCTCGTCCATGTAGTGCGTGGTGAGCACCAGCGTGACGCCCTGCTGCTTGAGCCGGAACAGCCGTTCCCAGACCAGGTGCCGGGCCTGCGGGTCGAGACCGGTGGTCGGCTCGTCGAGCAGCACGATGTCCGGCTCGTTGACCAGCGCGCGGGCGATGGTGAGCCGGCGCTTCATACCACCGGAGAGCGGCTCGACCTTGCTGTCCGCCCGGTCGCCGAGCTGCACGAAGTCGAGCAGCTCGGTGGCCCGGGCCCGGGCCACCCGGCGTGGGATGCCGAAGTAGCGGGCGTACGTCGTCAGGTTCTCCCGGACGGTCAGCTCGGGGTCGAGGTTGTCGAGCTGTGGACAGACGCCGAGCCGAGCCCGGATGGCTGGCCCATCCCGCACCGGATCCATGCCCAGGATGCGCAGCTGCCCGCCGCTGGGCGGCGAGGTGCAGCCGACCATCCGCATGGTGGACGACTTGCCGGCACCGTTGGGGCCGAGGAAGCCGAACGCCTCACCGGCGCTGACCTCCACGTCGATGCCGTCGACGGCAATGAAGTCGCCGAACCGCTTCACCAGCCCCCGTGCCTGAATGAGTGGTTGCCCCGTGGTCACCCCACGGACCCTAGACACCCGGCCCGACACTTCCCACCGCATTTACGCGCCGATCATGGAGTTGTGGCACCGAACAAGCCGGACATTCGCCAGATTTCCGGTGCCATAAGTGCATGATCGCGGGGACAGGGGACTGTCAGAGGTCGGCGGGGGTGGTGGCGGTGCGGGCGGCGGCGACGAGGCGGTCGGTTTCGGCGAGGACGTCGGAGGCGTCGGTGGGGGTGCCGGGATCGTAGTGGACCATCCAGGTCAGACCGTCGCTGCCAGGCACCCGGCGACCGACGACCCGACCGGACCCGCCGGGCAGGGCATGGTGCTGGGTGTACGCGACCGAGCGGGTGACCCGGGTGCGTACCTGGTCCGGCAGGTCACCCGGATCGAGCAGCAGGTACCGCTCGGCCGGCAACTCGGCGACCACCAGGTAGCCGTCCCGTTCGGCGACCTGCTCGCCCGGCGTCACGGTCAGTTCCCGGCCCGACCAGACGGCCTTGACGACGTCGTGCCAGCCGATCCGGTGCCCCCGGCCGGGCAGCCAGAGCCCGAGGTTGGTGGCGACCACCACCCCGTCGCCCTCGCCGGCGGCGGCCCAGGCCAGCACCCGTTCGTCGCGCTCCAACGGTGGCCGGTCGGCCAATGGGAGCTTCGGCCGGCGGCGGAACAGTGGCATCTTTACAACCCTCCCGCCGCCTGCTCGCGCAGGGCACGGGCGTGCTGCTCCAGCGAGAGCAGCTCACCGAAGGCGGCGAAGTACTCGTCCTTGTTGTTCACCGGATTGATCCGCTGGATCCGGGACTTCAGCTCCCGGATCCGTGCGGTGACCGACCCCCACTGCACCTGCGCCATGGTGATCGAGACGTAGCGGGGGTCCGGTTCGCCGTCGATCCGCAGTGGTTCCACGGCCAGCTCACCGACCAGGGCCTGGGCGGCGAGATCCCCGCAGGCGTCGCGTACCGCTTCGATCCACACCGCGCCGCCGGCCGCCGAGGCGACCCCGCCGGCCGCGGCGACCGCCGCCCGCACGGCCACGTGCACCGGATGCCGGTAGTCGGTGGCCTCGACCGCGTCGAACATCGGACCGGCCAGCACCGGCTCCTGGAGGGCCAGCTTCAGCGCCTCCCGCTCGACCATCGACTGCGGGCTGTCCACGCTCGGCTCGGCCCGGGCGGGCCGCGAAGCCGGTGCGTCCCCCGGTCGTCCCGAGGCGGCGGTCAGCACCGCCCGCTGCACCGGCTCGATCTCCATGCCGAGGTCGCCGGCGAGCTTGCGGACGTACTCCGGGCGCTTCTCCCGGTCCTTGAGCTTCGCCACCAGGGGCGCGGCACGCCGCATCGCCTCGACCCGACCATCGACGGTGTCCAGGTCGTACCGGCCGATCACGTGACGCAGCGCGAAGTCGACAAGCGGCTCGCGGCGGGCGACCAGGTCGCGCACGGCCAGGTCGCCCTTTGCCAGCCGCAGCTCGCACGGGTCCATGCTGTCGGGGCTGACCGCGATGAAGGTACGCCCGACGAAGCGCTGATCGTCGTCGAAGGCGCGCAGCGCGGCCTTCTGCCCGGCCGCGTCCCCGTCGAAGGTGAAGATGATCTCGCCAGCGACGGCGTCGGTGTCCAGCAGCAGCCGGCGCAGTACGCCGATGTGGTCGGCGCCGAAGGCGGTGCCGCAGGTCGCCACGGCGGTCGGTACGCCGGCCAGGTGGCAGGCCATCACGTCGGTGTAGCCCTCGACCACCACCACCCGGCCCTGCTTGGCGATCTCCCGTTTGGCCTGGTCGATGCCGTACAACACGTGGGACTTCTTGTAGATCGGCGTCTCGGGGGTGTTCAGGTACTTCGGGCCGTCGTCGTCGGCGAAGAGTTTGCGCGCACCGAGGCCGATCACGTCACCGGTCAGGTCACGGATCGGCCAGAGCAGCCGGCGGCGGAACCGGTCGATCAGGCTGCCGGAGCGGGCCGGGCGGGACAGCCCGGCGGTGACCAGTTCGTCGTGGCTGAAGCCACGCTGACGCAGATGCTTGGTGAGCAGATCCCATCCGTCGGGGGCGAAGCCACAGCCGTACCGCTGCGCGGCGGCCCGGTCGAAGCCGCGCTCGGCCAGGAACTCCCGGGCGGGACGGGCACCGGCCGTGGCCAGCTGCGCGCTGTAGAACTCGACGGCGGCGGCGTGCGCGGCCACCAGCCGCTGCTTCTGCCCCTGCTGCGGGCGGTTGGGGCGAGGTGCGGACCGGTCGTCCTCCAGGTACCGCAGTTGCAGGCCAGCGCGGGCGGCGAGCCGCTCCACCGCCTCGACGAAGCTGAGGTGCTCGGCGTCCATCAGGAACTTGATGGCGTCGCCGCCGGCACCACAACCGAAGCAGTACCAGACGTTGCGGGCGGGCGAGACGTTGAACGACGGGCTCTTCTCGTCGTGGAACGGGCACAGCCCCTTGAGGTTGCCGCCGCCAGCCGACTTGAGCGTCACGGTGTCGGAGATGATCTCGGCGATGGACGTACGCTCGCGGACCAGCGCGATGTCCTCGTCCCGGATCCGCCCCGCCATACCCGCCACCTCCTCGACCTACATCCTGCCCTGCCCGACCACGGCGCGCGGAACGGCCCCTTGGTGACGTCCCCGACAGCGGATGCACCCTTGCCGACACCATCGACGCGGGGCGCGAACACCGACGCCGCGCCGTTCCGCCACGGAGGCGGGACGGCGCGGCGGGCGGGTAGGACCGGTCAGCTCGTGCCGTCGTGCTCCGAGAATCCGGCTGATCGCACCTTGGAGTCGACTTTCGGCCGTTCCGGGGCGCGTTGGGGTGCCACCTAGCCGGTTATCGGCTCGATGGTCAACCGAGCGGCACGGGAACGCGGCCCTGTTCGTCGGCCTCGACCTGGCGGTTCCAGTCGGGCTTGGTGGCCCGCCAGCCCTCGTCGTCCAGGCCCTTTCGCCAGTAGCCGGAGATGGACAACCACTCGCGGGGCACCGACCGCTCCACTCGCAGCAACCGGCGCAACTGGCGGACGAAGGAAGCCTCACCGTGCACGAAGGCGTGCACCGTGCCGGGCGGAAACTCCAGCTCACGCACCGCGGCCACCAACGCCTCACCCACCGGGCGCACGCCCCGGTGCAGCCAGGTCAGCCGCACCGCGCCGGGGCTGGGCAGCGGCTGTTCGTCGGCCGGGCCGTCGACCTCGACGAAGACGTACGCGGGCGCACCGACGGGCAGCCGGGCCAGGGCGGCAGCGATCGCCGGCAGGGCGCTCTCGTCGCCGACCAGCAGGTGCCAGTCGGCCGCCGGGCTCGGCGCGTACGCCCCACCCGGGCCGACGAACAGCACCTCGTCACCGGGGCGCAGCGCCTCGGCCCACGGGCCGGCCAGCCCCTCGTCACCGTGGTGCACCACGTCGACGGTCAGCTCCCCCGCCGTCGGGTCCCAGGCGCGGACCGTGTACGCCCGCAGCCGGGGCCACTGGTCGCGCGGCAGGTCGCGACGAATGGTGGCGAGATCGAGCGGACGCGGGTGGTCCACACCGGCGACCGGAAAGACGATCTTGATGTAGTGGTCGGTGAACTCGCCGACCGGCAGGCCGGCCAGCTCCTCCCCGCCGAGCACCAACCGGACCACGTGCGGGGTGGGCCGCGAGGCGCGCAGTACGCGGGCGGAGGTGACCTTCTTCGAGCGATCCGTCATTCGGTTAGGCTAACCTAACTCGCGGCGTGCCGTTCGCCCCGGTCCGATGTCAGCTGATCAGACGATCATGCCAGGCCAGGGCAGCGGGGTCGGTCAGCGACGCCACCTGGTCGATCACCACCCGCAGGCGGGCTCCGTCGTCGGGTGCGTCCCGCCACAGCGGAGCGAAGACCGGATCGAGGGCTTCCGGCGCCCGCGCGGTCAGGGTTGCCACCAGCTCAGCGATGATCTCCCGCTGCCGCTGGTAGCGACCCTGGGCGCCGGGCCGGCGCATCACGTAGCGCAGGGCGATCCCCTTGAGCAGCGCGCACCGGGCCCGCAACGGCCGGGGTACGACAAGGTCGGCCGCGTACCGTCGATGCGGTCCCGGGCCGAAGCGTTCGGTGGTGGCGGGGACCGCGGTCGCCACGAACCGACCGGTCAACACGCTGGTGGTGGCCTTGAGCGCGGCCTGGGCCCGATGGCTGCCGTCGTAGCCGGCCAACGGGACGAGCACCGGGTCGGCGAGCAGTCCGGTCAGCGCCTCGTCGAGGTAGTCGGGCGACTCGGTCGAGTAGACGGCGGCGACGTCGGCGCAGAGCGCGGCCCGCTCGTGCGGGTCGGCGAGCAGTGGCTCCAGCGTGAGGTAACCGCCGTGGATGCCGTCCTCGACGTCGTGCACCGAGTACGCCACGTCGTCGGCCCAGTCCATCACCTGCGCCTCCAGGCACCGCCGCTCACCGGCCGGGGAGCCCTGCCGCAGCCAGACGAAGGCGGGCAGGTCGTCGGGGTACACCCCGAACTTGCGCTGGCCGGGCCGGCGGGTCCACGGGTACTTGCCGACCGCGTCCAGCGAGGCACGGGTCAGGTTCAGCCCGGCGGACGTCCCGTCCGGGCCGTACACCTTGGCCTCCAGCCGGGTCAACACCCGCAGGGTCTGGGCGTTGCCCTCGAATCCACCGCAGTCGGCGGCCAGCTCGTCGAGCGCGGCCTCGCCGTTGTGACCGAACGGCGGATGCCCGAGGTCGTGGGCCAGCCCGGCGGTGTCCACCACGTCCGGATCACAGCCCAGCCGGGCACCCACCTCCCGGGCGATCTGGGCCACCTCCAGCGAGTGGGTGAGCCGGGTACGCAGAAAGTCGTCGGTACCGGCCGTGTGCACCTGGGTCTTCGCGGCCAGCCGGCGGAACGCCGCCGAGTGCAGCACCCGGGCCCGGTCCCGTTCGTACGGGGACCGGCCGTGCTCCGGGTCCTTGACCGGCTCCGCGACCCGACGCGCCGCGTCCGGCTCACCGGACCCAGCGCTCAATCCCCACGCTGCCGCAGTACGCAGAACTCGTTGCCCTCCGGGTCGGCCAGCACCGTCCAGTCGTCGCCGTCCTGGCCGATGTCGACGTGCCGGGCACCCATGTCGACCAGCCGTTCCACCTCGGCTTCCCGGTCGGTCGGGCGCAGGTCGAGGTGCAGCCGGTTCTTTCGCTCCTTGACGCCAATCACCGGCACGAACACGATGCCGGGCAGTCGATCAGCGCTCTGCCGGATCTCCACCTCGTCGGGTCGCTCCTCGACCACCTGGTACCCGAGCGCCTCGGCCCACCAGCGGGCCAGCCGCCCCGGATCACGGGCGTCGACGGTCAGGCTCTCCCACACGGCGGTCATGCGGGCACCGCCACCGCGACACCGACAGCCTGCGACAACTCGGTACGCGATCCCATCCGGCCACCCCTTCGCGAAACGACGGTCCACGAGCGAAGTCAGGTTACGCCCGAGGGCTCGGTTCGGCGCGCCGACAACGCGTCCAGGGCGGGTCCACATCCTCCGATCAGACGAGAGTTGCCACCCGATTGCCGACGGTAACGGGATCGCACTCATCGACATCCACAGGTAGCGTCGCCATAGCGGAACGTCACCTGTTGCGGCGATACACGACCGGTGGGAGAGACACGCTCGTGAACGCGGAAACGATGATGGGTACCGAGCTCAGAGGGATGCGCCGACGCCGTCCCGAGATCGCCGGCACGGTGCTTGCCGGCACTGACGGCCTGCTCATCTCCAGCGATCTGCCCACGACCGACGCCACTCACCTGGCGGCGCTCGCCGCAGCCAGCTTCGGCCTCGGGCATCGGATGGCAGCCACCGTGCGGCAGGGCGAGTTCCACGAGTCCGTGGTGCACAGCGCCGCCGGCTGCGTGGTCACCTTTCCGGCCGGTCGGGACGCCCTGCTGACCCTGGTCGCCGCGCCGGGGGCGGATCTGGCGGCGCTGCGCGAGGAAGCCCGAGGGGTGGTCCGGCGTACCGGCCCGGCCCTGGCCGCCTGCCGCCAACCGACGCTGCTGCCGCACCAGACGGATCCGCACGCCCCGCTGGCGGTGCGCACCCCGATGGCCACGATGCCGAACCAACGCCCCCGCCGCGCGCAGTCCATCACCTGGCGTCGCCCCCCGATCTGACCGCCCCGCGCCGCTAGCGCACCGCCCCGCCCGCACCGTGCCCGCACCGCGACCGTGAGACAGCAACATCGGGGATGTTGCTGTCTCACGGTCGTTCGACACAGCAATATCCCCGATGTTGCTCGCCTCACCGTGCGACGCAGCACGGCACGACGCAGCACGGCACGACGCAGCACGGCACGACGCAACACGGCACGACGCAACACGGCACGACGCAGCACGGCACGACGGGTGCGGGGCTCGCCCGGGCGAGGCGAGCCGCTGGTCAGCGGCTGTCCGAGCCGCTGGTTACCACTGCCGCGCGGCCGGCCTCCAGCCGCGCTACCGGCACCCGGAACGGCGAGCAGGAGACGTAGTCCAGCCCGACGGAGTGGAAGAAGTGCACCGAGTCGGGGTCACCGCCGTGTTCGCCGCAGACCCCGAGCTTGAGCCCCGGGCGGGCCGCCCGCCCCTCCTCGGCGGCGATGCGAACGAGCCGACCGATCCCGTCGGCGTCGATGGACTCGAACGGTGAGATGCCGAAGATGCCCAGCTCCAGGTAGCGCCAGAAGAATGCCCCCTCCACGTCGTCCCGGGAGAAGCCCCAACCCATCTGGGTCAGGTCGTTGGTGCCGAAGGAGAAGAACTCGGCGGCCTCGGCGATCTGCCCGGCGGTCAACGCCGCCCGGGGCACCTCGATCATCGTGCCGATCAGCACGTCGACGTCGCTGCCGCCGACCACGTCGGCGATGATCCGTTCGGCCTCGGCGCGTACCGTCTCCAGTTCCTGGACCGCACCGACCAGCGGGACCATGATCTCCGGGCAGGGGCGTACGCCCTGGCGGGTGCACTCCACGGCCGCCTCGGTGATGGCCCGGACCTGCATCGCGAACAGTCCGGGGATGACCAGGCCCAGGCGTACCCCGCGCAGCCCGAGCATCGGGTTCTCCTCGTGCATCCGGCGCACCGCCGCCAGCAACGCCTCCTGCTTGGCGACGTCTTCGCCGCGTTCCTGGGCGACCGCCACGTTGACCGCGAGCTGTTCCAGCGGCGGCAGGAACTCGTGCAGCGGCGGGTCGATCAACCGGACGGTGACCGGCAGGCCGTCCATCTCCCGGAAGATCTCCACGAAGTCGACCCGCTGCAACGGCAGCAGCGCGGCGAGCGCGTCCTCCCGCTCGGCGGGGTCGCCGGCCAGGATCAGCCGCTCCACCAGCTCACGCCGGTCACCGAGGAACATGTGCTCGGTGCGGCAAAGCCCGATGCCCTCGGCGCCGAAGCGCCGGGCCCGGGCCGCGTCGGCGGCGGTGTCGGCGTTGGTACGCACCGCCAGCCGCCGGCTGGCATCCGCGTGCGACATGATCCGGTGTACCGCCTCGATCAGAGCATCGTCCGTGGTCGCCGGGTCGAGTTCCCCCTCGAAGTACCGCACCACCTCGGACGGGCTGACCGGCACCTCGCCCAGGTACACCTTGCCGGTGGTGCCGTCGATGGAGACGACGTCGCCCTCGGTGACCGTGTGTCCGGCAACGGCGAACCGCCGCTTCGGCACGTCGATGTCCAGGTCGTCGGCGCCCGAGACGCAGGTCTTGCCCATTCCCCGGGCCACCACCGCGGCGTGACTGGTCTTGCCGCCCCGCGAGGTGAGGATGCCCCTGGCGGCGATCATGCCGTTCAGGTCGTCCGGGTTGGTCTCCCGGCGGACCAGGATGACGGCCTCGCCCTCGGCGGCCAACTCGACCGCGCGGGCCGAGGTGAAGACCACCTTGCCGACCGCCGCGCCCGGCGACGCGCCGATGCCGGTGGCGACCGGCTGGAACTCGTGGTCGAGCTGGAAGCGCGGGAACATCAGCTGGGCCAGTTGTGCGCCATTGACCCGGTGCAGGGCCTCGCCGAGGTCGATCAGGCCCTCGTCGACGAGCTGGCCGGCGATGACGAACGCGGCGGCGGCGGTGCGCTTGCCGACCCGGGTCTGGAGCATCCACAGCTTGCCGCGCTCGATGGTGAACTCGATGTCACACAGATCCTGGTAGTGCCGCTCCAGCCGGGCCATGTAGTCGAGCAGTTCGTCGTAGGAATCCTTGTCGATCCGCTCCAACTCCTGCAACGGCACCGTGTTGCGGATGCCGGCGACGACGTCCTCGCCCTGCGCGTTGGCCAGGTAGTCGCCGTAGATGCCCTGGGCGCCGCTGGCCGGGTCGCGGGTGAAGGCGACGCCGGTGCCGGAGTCGGGACCGAGGTTGCCGAAAACCATCGCCACCACGTTGACGGCGGTGCCGAGGTCAGCCGGAATGCGCTCCTGCCGGCGGTAGACCACCGCCCGCTCGGCGTTCCACGAGTCGAACACCGCGCGGACCGCCAGGTCCAGCTGCTCGCGCGGCTCCTGCGGGAACTCCCGCCCGGTGTGCTTCGTGAAGATCTCCTTGTACGCGTTGACGAGCCCACGCAGGTCGTCCGCGTCCAGGTCCAGGTCGAGGTCGGTGCCCTTGGCCCGCTTGGCGTCGTCGAGCGCGTGCTCGAACTCCTCGCCCGGCACGTCGCAGACGGTCTTGCCGAACATCTGGATCAGCCGCCGGTAGGAGTCCCAGGCGAACCTGTCCGCGCCGCCGGAGGCGGCCTGGTCGGTCGCGCCGCCGGAGGCGGCCTGGTCGGTCGCGCCACCGGCCTGCCGGGCCAGTCCTTCGACGCTGCGGTCGTTGAGACCGACGTTGAGCACGGTCTCCATCATTCCGGGCATCGAGAACTTCGCCCCGGAGCGTACGGAGACCAGCAGCGGGTCGTCCGGGTCGCCGAGCCGCCGGCCCATCTCGCGCTCCAGCGCCGTCAGGTGCGCGCTGATCTGGTCGGCCAGCCCGGCCGGTTCCGCACCCGTGTCGAGGTACGCCTTGCACGCCTCGGTGGTGATGGTGAAGCCGGGCGGCACCGGCAGGCCGAGATTGGTCATCTCGGCCAGGTTCGCCCCCTTGCCACCGAGGAGATCCTTGAGATCCTTGTTGCCCTCGGCGAAGTCGTAGACGTACTTGTGCTCAGCCGTCTCTTGCGCTGCCACCAGTGCCTCCCACGCGCCCGAATTGACACTTAACGAAGGTTAAGTTCTGATACCCCGAATCCATCGGCCGGCAATCCGGGGAGTCGTGCCGGTCGGTGGGCGAAGGCTAAGCGAACAACGAGCGGCTCGGGAGCATTCGGTGATAATGGGCACAGCAATCACGAATGTTCGCGATCAGCACGGCTTTTGGGAACGATTCCACGCGCACATTCACGCAATTGCCGACCCCCTCGTATCCTTGACCGCACGCTCCGTCACCACTCCGCACCATTGCCACAACCACCGCGAATACACCCCCTCGGGAGTCCTCGTGTCCGCCGCAGCCAGCACCGCACCGGAACCACTCGACCCGCCCCACCTCGCCGCCGTCCCCGCACCGTCCGAAGCGACCCCCGCCCCGGAGGCGCAGACCGCCACAGCGGATCAGCACGCCGCAGGTGGCGGGACCGCCGCCGGGGCCGACACGGCGGCGCGTGCCGACGACGCGGCACCGGCGAACGCCACCGTCGGGGCCGAGACGGCCGCACCGGCGAACGCCACCGTCGGGGC
>NZ_JBXUOW010000055.1:0-35186 GCF_057196645.1 Micromonospora sp. ATLC16 | reverse complement strand
ACTCCATGATCACCAACGGGTCGCACCCGTCCTACATGGACCCCTACCTCGCGGACTCCCCACCCAAAACCCCAGCTCAAACACCCTTCAACCGACTACGCAATAGCCCTGCCCGATCCCCGCCCCACACCGACCGACAAAATTCAGCAGGACGGTCTGTTTTGATACAGGGATGCCCGCTCCAAGCGGCACGCCGCGAGCGACCCGACGGTGGGAACCGACGGTGACGAGCGCTTCGAAGGACGCCTACCGGCAGGCCGAAGCAACCCTCAACGAGCTTGGTTGCACCGTTCGTTCGACAGACCCACACACCGCCGGCGGCATTCACGGTTGACGAAGTTACTGGCCCACCCGCAGGCTCGCCGCCAAGGCGAGGCCCAGGAGCTTCCGGCTGCGGGTCCGCTGGTACGTCCCGATAGGACGCAGGAGCCAGCTCGGTGGACGGTGAAGGCGACCGCCGGCTACCCAGATCAACTCGAGAGCGAGGCTGGCCGCGACCACGAGGAACGTGGCCGCGTGCTAGGACGGCCAGTATTGTAGTGCCACCAGTGCGGCGAGCAGGCTCACGGTCCCCACGTCGTACATGATCCGTGCCCTGCTCACGGGCGTCACGACGAAGTCGACATCACCGGGCTCCCGCGCGGCGGCTCCGAACCACGCGGACATCGTGACGCTGCCATGCAGGACCAGATGCTCCGCCCAGGGCGTGTCAGCGATGACGGTGACCAGGTGTCGCATGGCAGCACAACGGGCGGCGCGCCACCGTTGACCCGCACCGGGATCGGAGAACACTGGTTCGCGGGCGCGGTAGGCGTTGTCTGACTGCTTCAGGGCTCACGTTCGACGCTGCTTACATTCGCCGTTTCGACCACCGGTCCGGCACGGCGCCTCCCGTACGCAGTAACTTGATCCAACCGCGGGCGATTTGATGCGACACATCGTAGTGGTCGGCCAGCTTCGGAACGCTGCCGACCGCCACGGAAGCCTCAAGGCTGGTCAGCCGTTGCTGCCACCAACAGGAACCGCCGAAGATCGCTCCAGTTCCGCTCCCGCCCCTTCTGCGATGACGGTCAGGTCAACTGGTTCTGCCGCCCTGGCGACGGAGGCAGGGCGTCAGCCCCCTCCAGCCCGGACGGATCCATGGCCAGTAAATCTTCGAACAGGCTGTCCAGAGTGCGTCCCGAGAGTCGGCTCTCATCGTCGACCTCGAACAGGCGCCACCCGGGAAGCCGCTCCACCGCTTGACTCGGCTCGTCGTCCGCGAGGTGGTACAGCAACGCGAACACCGTCTCGTAGGCGACCGCACGGGCGAACCGGACCAAGTCGTCGCGGTCGACGCCTCGGCGTCGTAGCAGCTGCGCCGCCGGCAGGGATTCGATTCCCTCCCGCCAGGAGTCGATTATCCGCGGCCACAGTGAGCTAAGGAACCGGTACCTGGCCGCCTGCGGGATGCCGCCATCGAGCTGGGGCCTCACCCACAGATCCGCGTCCGGGCAGCCCACCGCCTCCAGTCGCTCACGCAACTACACCGCACGAGCCGCGTCCTCAGCCGGCAGACTCGCCAGCCACTCATCCCACGACTTCACCGGGCCATCCAACCGCATCCGCTCCCCTGGGACATGCCGCCCGGCGCCCTGCCCGCATCCGACCGAAATCAACTGATGTCAATCAAGCTGGTTCTTCGGTCAGCGCGGCAACGAACGCCGCTGCCTCAATGCTGGCGGGCCGATCGCTGACTTGCCTGTCGCCGATCTCGACCACCCGCCAGACACCGTCAGCGCGCAGAACGAGGTCCACCGTCATGAACGGCAGTTCCAACGCCTTAACCAGCGGGGCGAACACATTCGCATCGACCTCCGTCGGCGGGCGGTCGTACGGGGTGTCCGGGTGCGGCCCGACCAGCACACACCGGTCGTCCCGCCACCAGGTCCGCGCCTCGGCCCCAGTGAACGACTCGAACTCGCGCAACACGAATCCGCCGACGAAGTCGTCGTCCCGTAGTTTCCGCAGCCGGCAGGCGACCTTCCACGCTGCCTCACCATCCGCCACGTCCGGAATGAGCGCCGCCTCGTCCCAGTAGTGCTTCATCGACTTGACGTAGTCCCGCACCATGACCGGACCGCGGCCAAACGCGATTCAGGCATCGTGGTCCACCACCGCGACCGTCAAACCGGCTTCTCGAGCCGCTCGCGAGGAGCCGCAGGTCATCAGCCTGTGACCACGGGCCGAGCCTCGGGTTGGAATGCGCAGCACGCCTCCCTGGCGCCAATGTAATCGCCGGTCAGCGAGGCGCCAGCGTCATTCAGCGCGTGGTAAATGTGCTCCGTCGGCACCGGCCGGGCCGCCGGTGTCCGGACCGCTCGCGGTCGAGCGGTGATTGCCCGGCCCAGCGACCTGACCCGTTTGTCCGTCGCCGGACCGCCGGACCGCCCGCGGCAGCACCGACCGTCGGGGCGCGGCCGGTCGCGGTCGCTGGCGGTACGTGCATGCGCGTCCTCGTGCGCGTTCCCCGCCCTCACCGGTCGGCGGCGGCCGCTTCCCGTGCGGGCACGACGCCGCGGCGGGACGCCGCCGGCCGGGTGGCACGATCGTGCGGGCCATGCCACCCGCAGCAGGAACCGGTAGGGGTCAGGACCGGCCGTCGTGAGCGGCGCCGATCTCCAGCAGCTTCTGCACGCCCTTGCTGGTCGGCGAGTCAGCCGTGCCGAAGCTCGTGTGGGCCCGGGTGCCGTCCAGGGACAGCCAGAGGCATGCCGCGTCCTCCCCGACCCGGTAGCCCTTGTCCGGGGCGGTCAGCGCGATGCCATCACCGAAGCGCATCAGCGAGTGGAACGGGTCGCGCCCGGGACCCTCCGTGCCGATACGGTACGGCTCCAGCGGCGACAGCTTGCCCTCCCAGCCGTGCAGGATGGCCGAGCTGGCCAGGTACGCGGACAGCCCGGCGCACCGGACGATCCGTGCGACGACGTCGGAGCCGTCCTCCTCAGCGGTGGACGGTCCGTCGAGCCGGACGTCGAAGGCGTGGAGGATCTGCGGAATGACCGCTTCGAGGGCGGGCAGCCGCCGCAGCCGCCGGAGCAGGAACTTGCGGCCGACGTACACGTCGTCGCAACCGGCCATCACCGCCTCGCAGGCGTGCGTGAGGGCGATCCGGGCGGCCCAGTACGCGGTGTCGATGTCATCGGACTGCAGCGCGCCGGCGATGTCCTCCAGGTGGATGCCGGTGTCACGGGCCTGCCGGGTGATGACCCGGCGCCGGATCACGTCCCGGTCGAGCTGCGAGAGCGCCCGCTTGCCGTCCTCGTCGACGTGGATGACGTGCCCGCGGGTCAGCCTGATCGCGAACTTGCGGACGTCGTCCTGGATGTCCAGCATCTTGCGGTTGACGCTGGTGAAGTCACTGTCGTCGCCCGCCCACTCGATGGCTTTGGCGAGCTTCGCGCCGGTGACCAGATTGATCTGCACCGAGTATCCGGAGAACACGTGGACGTCCGGCCCCTCGATCGGCACGTCCTCGACCGTACGCACGTAGAAATCGATGTCCGAGTTGGCATGACCCAGGCCGAACGCCAGGCTGCCGGACACGACGGCGATGGAGATGTCGTACTTCTTCCGCAACTCCTCGTAGAGCTCGGTCGAAGCGGCAATGTGTTCCGGAGTGAGTTCCTTCGGGTAGTTCATGTGTCCAGCCCTTCTCGTTGGTCTCAGGCGCCGATGCCGTGAACCCGCACACGACGAATCTGATAAATCACGGCCAGCCAGGCGACCAACGCCCAGAATCCCCCGACGGCGAGCTCAATGCCCGCTTCCAGCACCCACGGCCGATCAGCGAGTAGGGCTCGCGTCGCATTGATCCCGTGCCGCATTGGAAGGATCGAGGTCACGTCACCGAAGTACGCCAGCCGGTCGGCCGGAATGATCGCCCCGCTGCCGATGAGGATCAGATACCCGAGCACGTTGCTGGCGAGGATGTAATTGTCCGACGGCGAGGACATCACGCCGATCGCGAGCCCCGCCGCGGAACAGGAGACGGCCATGAGGACGTACAGCGGAAACGCGCGGAGCAGATCGTCGGTCAGCCCGGCGTGGCCGGTCGCCACGGGAATCACCAGAATCGACACGAGAGCGATCGCCGCGGCGCCGAGCACGTGCGGGACGGCTCGGACGGAATAGGCGGTCAGGGGATTGAGGTCGGACCGCAGATGCCGCCCGAACGTGCCCGAATCCGCTTCCAGGATGGTCACCTCGCACACCGAGGTCACGGTGAAGACGCACATGGTCGTGGCGATCGCCCCGATGGTGACGAACTCCTCGGCCGACGCGCCGCCCGCGACCCCGGCGACGAGAACGAAGAAGGCGACCTGCATGAGCACCCGGGGAAGGGTGGTGAATGCGAGGATCGAGGGCGGGAACTCTCGGAAGAACGCCGTCCAGCCCATGCGATGGGTCATTCGCAGCCGCCACAGGAACTCAGACAAGATCGAGCGTTCCTTCCTGACGAGCACGCTGGAGCGTCCGACGGAAGATCCACACGCCGGCGCCAGCGTAAGCGGCGGTCGTGAACAGCAACCCCAGCAGTGGGACCACGCCTCCCGAGATCACGAAGAGCCGGGCCCAGGAGAGGCTCATCAACCAGGAGATCCATCGCAGGCCCGACGGGATGAGCTCCGCGGGGATGAGCAGCCCGCCGAGCACGAACACCGGGTACATCAGCGCCGCGGTGATCGCGATCCCGTGCCGGGTGTGCAGGAGGGCGCAGGCGAGGAACAAGCCGAGTGCCAGCCCAGAGACGGCGACCCCGACGAAGCCGGCCACAAGCCGGGGCACGCTCGGAAACGCGGCGTTGCCGTCGGTTAGCAGGAAGACCAGCGCGCAGGTGGCGACGAGGGTCAGCAGCGAGGTGACCAGCGCGCCCGCCGACCGCCCCACCAGGACCAGTCGGCCGTCGTGGGTGTTGAGCAGGCTGCGGGACAGGGTGCCGGACATCCGGTCCCGGCGCAGGATGCCGCCGGCGGTCCAGACGATGCTTCCCCAGAAGCAGGTCAGGACGACCGCGACCAGCCGTTCGGCCACGAAGACCTCGCTCCGGCCCTCGGTCCCCTGCAGTACGATGAGCAGGAAGGCCACCGGCTGGATGATGTTCAGCACGATCATCATGGGATACCGGCGAGTGATCTCAAACTGCAGGCGCGCGGCCTCCAGGATCACGAACAGGCTCAACGCGTTCCTCCGGCCACCACCGCGAAGGCGTCCTCCAGTCGCACCTGCTCGACCTGCACGTCGGTGATCGTGGCGCCCTTAAGGAGAGCCGACAACGTGGAGAACACGCCCACGTCCCAGTCGTGAACACGGATGCGGAGCTCCCACCGGTCGTCCTCGACCGTCTGGCGCAGGACGTCCACCTCGACCAGCGCTTCGCCGGTGGGTGCCGGGCCGGTGCCGCGTATCACCACCACCGCCGCATGACCGGCGAGTCGGGTGAACTCGCCCAGCGACATGTCGTGCGCGATGCGGCCATGCTCCAGCACCATGACGCGGTCGGCGAGCCGCTCGACGTCGAGCAGGTTGTGACTGGTCAGCAGGACGGTCACGGCCCGATCACGCAGGGCGGCCACCGCCTGGCGCAGCCGCTCGGACTCCACCGGGTCCAGCCCCACGGTCGGTTCGTCGAGCAGCAGGACACGGGGTTCGGAGATCAGCGCGGCGGCGATGTGCAGGCGCTGACGCATGCCTTTGGAGAAGGTCTCCACCCGCCGGTTCGCGGCGTGGGCGATGCCAACCTCCTCCAACGCCGCCGTCAGACGTTGCCGCAGCCCGGCGCGGCGAACGCCCTGCAAGACGGCGAAGTACCGCAGGTTGTCAAGCGCGCTCAGGTTATCGTACAGACCACGGTCACCGCCGAAGACCACCGACGTGCAGGCCCGCACCTTCCGCTCATCACGGGTCACGTCCAAGCCCAGCACGCGGGCGGTGCCGGCAGTCGGAAGAAGTAGCGTCGAAAGGATTTTGGTAATAGTCGTCTTTCCCGCTCCGTTGGTGCCCAGAAGCGCGAGAATCTGACCGGTCGGCACGGTGAAGGAGACATCCGACAGCGCCACCACCGCGTCATTGCCACTGCCAAACGTCCGACGCAATCCTTCGACGTCGATAGCGTTGCCCACTAACCGCCCTTTCGTCATTCCTTCCGGTGACGTGGGGAGCCGCCCCCAAAGGACGGCTCCCCACGTCCGTCGGTCACTCGTTGCCGAAGGTGCCCTCCTCGATGATCTCCATGGAAATTCACCTCCCTTCCACGTCGGGAACAGCGACTGCGTGGTCCGCAGCCGAGACCGGGGAACTATACGAATTCCAGTGGAAGTCCTTTTAGGATCGACTCAGCGCCACCGAACATACCACCTACGCGGTAAAAGCGAATAGCTCCGCCGATTTCAGATATGCTGGTGAGCCAATTCTGTCCGGTCGCCCCGACGGTCGCGTGAAGACGCCCAATTGCGCGACCGTCGGCGGTGGCCGCACCGCGCAGCGTGAGTTGCAGTTTCGTCGACCGCAGATCGACGACCCGACGACGGATTCCGGTGACCTGGTCGACATGCATGCCGACACCATCGCTGTGCTCCACCATCCCGGTGGTCGGCTGTACGGCCAGATTCCAGGGCGCGACCGTGATGGCCATCCGCCAGCCGGCGCGACGGGCGTTCCCAGTGCTCCACGCCCCCCGTCCACCGAGCTGCGTGCGCAGGACGCCGTTCATGACGACGTCGGTGCGGCGGGTGGCCGCACCCTCCTCGTCGACCAGCCCGCCGGCCGGCCCTCCCGCCCGCGTCCCGTCGTCCACGATCGTCACCGCGGACGAACCCACCGGGGTGCCGGGCGGAATCGGCTCGCCGTCGCCGTCGCCGGGACGGCACAGGGCGGGCGCGAGGTGACTCAGCAACTGAGCGGTCGCCAGCGGCGACAACCGCAGCCAGTCGACGCTGGTGATGTCCGCCCGGTCCCCGGCGAGGCGGGCCTGACTCTGCGCCAGCTCCTCGACCGCCTGGGACACGTCGAGTTCGTTCAGTGCGCGGGCGACGCAGGTGCCCTGGGCTCCGGGCGGTGCCGCCCGCAGATGGAGCTGAGCCTCACCGCGCTGGTCCTGCACCAGCTGACCGAGGGAGTTCACCAGGTTGATCGTGGTGAGACTGTGGACGACCGTGGGCGTCACGCCGGGCCGCCGCGCCTGTCGCACGACGGCACGGAGCGCGGCAGGGTCGGCCAGGTCGGCGGACGCGGGTCCGCCTGTCGCCCACCGCGGCGCCTGCTCACCGGCCTCGACGTCCGGATCGGCACAGGTCCGCAACCGGCGTGCCGTGTCGCGCGCCCGGAACAGCCCGTCGGCGGAGCCGACGGTGGTCGACGCCATGCCGGTGCGCCCGTCGGCGCTGGACCGCACCTCGAACTCCCACTCGTCGGTTCGCTGCACGGCGTCGGGGCGCTCCGCCCGGTGGACCAGCGCCGCGCTCTCCACGCGCCGGGCGAAGATTTCCAGGTATTCGTCGGGCGACGCGCTGGCGGCGACATCGCCGAGCAGCTCATGGAGGATCCGCCGCACTACCGACCTCGCGCCCGCACGGCCAGGCCGGCAAGTCTGAGCGTCGGTGTCTCCCCCGACACCGGCAGCCAGTTGGCGCCGCGGCCGCACAACGCGTAGTACGGCGTCGCGTCGTGGCCGATCCGGTCGAGGGTACGGAAGTCGTCTAGCCGGCCGGAGACGGTGAAACTGGTGAGTGCCTCGGCGAGCCTGCCGGCGCGTACCCGCCTCGCCTCCAGCACGTTCAGGGTGAACACGCCGTCGCGGGCGGTCGCCTCCGCCCCGTCCAGCGCCTGGATCCAGATGCCGTCGGGCGTCTCGCCGATGATCTCGTCCGGATCGTGTTCACCGGGCCGTACCAGGGTGTGCCGGACCCGGGGCATCGGCCGCTGGGTGAAGTCGCCCCGGCGCGCGTGCCCGGTCATCCGCTGGCGGAGCGCCGCGGCACTCGCCCGGTCGGTCAGCGCCTCCACGACCCGTCCACCGGTGACCAGCACGGCCTCGCTCAGGGGGGTCGCCTCCTCGTCGGCGTCGATCTGCTCCCAGGCGCCCGGCGCCCGACCGTCGTCGATCACGTGCAGGTCGGCATGGGTGAACGACTCACCGCGGGTACGCCAAAGCAGCGACCCTGCCGCGGCGGCATCCCCCTCCAGCGCATGCCCGACCGCCTCGTGCACGAGCATCCCCGCCGGCTTCGGCGCGAAGACGACGCTCGTGACGCCGCCCTCCGGGCGCCGCGCCTCGGTGAGCCGGACCGCTTGGCTTGCCGCCGCGTGCCCCAGCTCGTAGCCCGCCGCCGCGGTCAGCTCCTCCGGACGCAGCAGGGCCAGTGTCGCGGTGCCCTTCACCGTGCCCACGAAGGCGTCGGTCACCAGGTGCAGGTGGAACACGGACTCACGCGACTGGCGACCCTCCGCCGTGGACACCGCGTACCGCCGCTGGCGCATCCGGATCACACCACGGCCGTGATCGGCACCACCGGCACGGACGCCCCGTTCGAAAGCGACCGCGACGGCGTCCATGCCATCCAGGAATGCGCTGAGTTGGTCACCGACAGCGGGGCCGTCGGTCGCGACGCGGGCGATCAACTCTTCGCGTGCCACGTCCCGGTCGACACCGGCCCCGGCGGTCGAGCACGAGAACGTTTCGCTGTCCGCAGTCAGCTGGCGTACGGCCGACCCCTGCGATTCGCGGACCCGGAGCCGCGCCTTTGCGCCGATCAGGTCAACTCGGATTTCCAGCGCCGACTCGGCGAACAAGTCATGCCAGATCGCGCTGCCGTTATCAGAACCATTTGCTTCCGGTGACTCTCCGGTCGAATCATCTAGATGCTTCAAGTCCGGCCCCCGCCGTTCGTTCCCGAGCGAGCCCAGACTGTTGCACAGTTCGGCGTCGGGCGCCACCCCCACCGGCCGCATTGACCACTGTGAAGAGCGGGCGTGCAACGACGAGGCACGCGGCAGTGCCGGCCGCACGACCCAAAGGCCACCTCACAGTTCCGACTGGCCGAGCCGCCCCCAAGGCCGATCAAGGCAGCGACCCTGCCCTGCCGCCGCAACTCGAAACTTATGATCTCCATCACCAAGGGTGAAAACCAGATATGCGGCGGAGTATCCCGATTTGTAACGTCGCCTTCCCGTGCAAGTCCGGTTCTTCGGACCGGAAGGCCGGGCGGTGACCGCTAGAAATCGGACTAAATCGGACAGGGCTCCTGGCGGGGCGCCGGTCACTGTGCCAAACCTGTGAAAAGCCGGGTAGCGGAAAGTGGCGTCATGGTTTAGCTTGATCTCCCTCAGCGCATTGTGACCATTTTTGGTGAACGGGGGAGATGCCCATGAGGCGGTGACTGCATGCGCCCGCAGCAGTCGCAGACGCCTATTGATTCAGCTCAGAGCCCGTTCTGCGGTGTGCTGTACTCACGACAACGCCTCGTGGAATGTCCGGCCGGCGCACAGCAGCCCTGGTGGTCGCCGCCATTGCTTCCGAGCGCCCCGAGAAGTAGCGAACGTACAGTTCGCGCAGGAAACTGCGGATCATAGGGGGAGTTGTGGCCCTGACGCGCCTGGCAATTGTCGGTGGTGGCCCCTACTGCACCTACACGATGGAGCGCCTGGCCGCTTCGATCGCCGCTCATGAGGGTCCCGTCGAGCTCGACGTTCACGTCTTCGAACGCACCGGTCAGTTCGGGGCGGGGCGGGTACACAGCCCACGGCAGGCGCCCACCAGCTTCCTCAATCGCGTCGCGCGGCACATCTCCTTCGGTGCGGACGAAACCGTCGAGGAGGCCGGGCCCCTGCTCCCCGAGCACGCTCGCCCCAACCTGTACGAGTGGTGCCGCCGCAAGTTCGACGAGACCGACGACCCGCGCTTCGACATCGCCCCCGACAGCTGGCCCAAGCGTTACCTGCATGGACTGGCGTTACGGGAACAGTTCTCGGCGTACGTGCAGATGCTGCGCTCGCACCCCTCGGTGACCGTGTCCCTGCACCACCGGGAGGTCGTCGACATCGAGGATCTCTCCACGACGGACACGCCCGGACGCCTTCGCGTGATGTCGCTGCCCCCAGGTCATGGGGGCGATGGCGCCGTTCGGACGATCGACGTCGACCAGGTACTGCTGCTCACCGGCCATTCGCACAACGACCCGTCGCGATTCCCGCGGACCCGGCGGTGGGCCGAGGCCGCCGAACGAATCCCCGGCGCCGTGTTCCTGCCGAGCGCGTACCCGCTCGAAGAGCGACTCACCGCCGAGACTGTCGGCCCCGACACGGTGGTCGGCTGCGCCGGCACCATGCTCACCGGCATTGACCTCATCCTGCACCTCACCGAGGGGCGCGGCGGACGCTTCGTGGACACCGGGAACGGCACGCTGCGGTACGAGCCGTCCGGGCGGGAGCCGCGGTCCATTGTGGCCTTCAGCGAATCCGGGATGTTCGCCTTCGCTCGGCCGCTCAACCACTCCGGCATCAAGGAGAAGCACGCGGGCGTGTTCCTCACGACCGGGTCCGTGGATCGGCTGCGGGACAACTTCGGCAGCGCACCCGTACGCGTCGGCACCGTGACCCGGAGCCAGATCGACTACGAACGCCATCTCTTCCCGCTCATCGTCGCCGAGATGACACTGCTTTATTACGCGACGCTGTTCGGGTCGAACTTCGGCCGGCACCTTGCGGAGATCTCCGCCGCGGCGCGAGAGGAGTTCCTCGACCGGAGCGCGGGCACCCTTCCTTCCCAGGACTCCGTCGCCTTGCTCACGACGCCGCTGCAGCAGGCCGCCTCCGCGGCCGCACAGGCGGTCGAGTCCCTCCTGCTGGGCCACGTCTCGTACGCCGAACTCGTCGAGCAGCCGCGCGACTGGTCGTTCGCGGACCTGGTGAGCCGCTACGCGGACGTGGTGTTCGGGGCCGAGCAGCGCAAGCAGTTGGAAGGCGTGCTCGACGATCCGACCGCGACGGCGGCGCTCGTGGCCACGCTGTCCTCGCCGTACCAGCACTGCGTCCTGCCCTCCGGCAACCTGTTCTCCTGGCAGCGCACTCTCGAACCGATCGTCGCCGGCGACCGGACCTCGCCGGACCAGTACCGCAAAGCCATGCTGGAGTTCATGACCACCGACCACCGGTGGGCACGGCAGGGTGTCTTCGCCAATCCCGCCAAGACCGCCGCCGACGGCGTCTGGCGGGGCCTGCGACCGGTCATCGTGTACGCCGTCAACGACGGTGGACTGCATGCCGACGCCCACCGCACCTTCCTCGGCACCTGGCTCCGCCAGCACAACCGGCTGGCGTACGGACCCGTCCCGGAGGTCATGGACCGCATCCAGGCGCTCATCGAACACGGCATCCTCGACATCTCTCCCGGCCCTGGCGCCTACGTCGACGCCGGCCCCGAGGGCTTGACCGTCACCAGCCCGCAGACCGGAGTCGCCCGCCGCATCGACGTTCTGGTCGACGCGCGGGTGCCGAGCTTCGACGCCTCGGCCGACATCGCCCCGCTCTACCCGAACCTGTTGCACCGAGGACTCATCCGCAAGTGGCACAACCCCCACCAACACGGGGGTGAGGGTTTCGAGCCCGGTGGCCTCGACCTCACCGACGACTTCCGCGTGATCCGCCCGGACGGAAGTGTCGACCGGCGCATCAGCGTCCTCGGGCCCGCCATCGAGGGGCAGAAGTTCTTCCAGGGCGGCGCGATGAAGCCGGCGGCCAACCACCACGCCATGCGGTTCGTCCTCCGCTGGCTGCACAACTTCCAAAGCCAGGCCGGCATGGGAGCCGTCGAGGCCGCGCGCCCGACCGCCCCCGTAGCCGACCTCTGAAGAGACGCCATCGCCATGGACATCCCCACACGTCCGAGCACTCCGGCCGGCCCTCCTGCGGGAGTGCACAACCTCATCGAGCAGCACGCGTGGCAACACCCGGGCGCTCCAGCGGTACGCGAGGCGGCCACGAGCCGCGAGCTCAGCTATGGCCGGCTGTGGAACCTGGCGGGGATCCTCGCCGCCCGGCTGACCGCCGCGGGGCTGCGTCCCGGTGACGCCTGCGGCATCGCCCTGGGCCGCGGCGCGGACCTCGTGGTCGCCGTACTGGCCGCAGCCCGGGCGGGTGCCTTCTACCTCCCGCTCGACATCGGCGCGCCGGCGCAACGCTCCGCCGCTCAACTGATCGACGCCGCCGCCCGCTGCGTGGTGACCACGCCGGAGGACGGCGGCCGCGCCGCGGCACTGGCTCCAGGACTGCCCGTGGTCGAGGTGCCTTACGTCGAGGCCGGATCGGATGCGGTGCACGAGGACGGCGGCGCCGGCGGCGAGGACCCGTTGTACGTGAACTTCACGTCCGGCACCAGCGGACGGCCCAAAGCAGTGGTCGTGCCGCACCGCGCCGTACTCCGCCTGGTGACCGACCCGACCTACTGTGCCCTCGGACCCGGAACCCGCGTGGCGAACGCCGCGAACCCGGCCTTCGACGCCACCACCTTCGAGATCTGGGGCACCCTGGCGGCCCGCGGCACGATCGTGGTGCTGCCCGCCGTAGCCGCCACCGGGTTGGACGGTTGGCTGGAGTTGCTGCGCACCGAGCGGGTGGCAGCGATGTTCCTGACGACCTCACTGTTCCACATGGTCGCCCAGGAGCGTCCCGCCGCCCTGGGATCGCTGGCGACGCTGCTGGTCGGCGGGGAGGCGCTGAATCCCGAGGCGGCCCGTCGAGTGTTGGCGGCGGGCGCACCGGGCCGGCTGGTCAACGTCTACGGGCCGACCGAGACCACGACCTTCGCGACCTTCCACGACCTCACCACTGCCGGGCTAAGCGCGGTGGAGCGGGTGCCGATCGGCGACGCCATCCAGCAGACCGAGTTGTGCGTGCTGGGACCCGATCTGCGGCCCGTAGCGGACGGCGAGCGTGGCGAGCTGTGCATCGGTGGACCCGGCGTCGCGCTCGGCTACCTCGGTCGCCCGGAGCTGACGGCCGCGCGGTTCACCGTGCTGCCGGACCGGCCGGGGCAGGGCTTGTTCTACCGGACGGGAGACGTGGTCCGCCGGCTGCCCGGTGGGCCGCTAGAGATCTACGGACGGCTCGACCGTCAGGTGAAGATCCGCGGCTTCCGGGTGGAACTGGAGGAGATCGAGCGGGCGGCCGTCGCCGCCGGGCCGGTCGCTGTGGCCGTCGTGGAGAAGATCGGCGAGGGGTCCTCGGCGCTCCTGGTCGGCTTCGTCCTTCCGGTCGCCGATGCCGGCGCACCCACGGAGGTCGCGGCCCTCCTGCAGGCCGTACTGGCTGCCGAGTTGCCCGGTTACATGCTGCCGGCCCGGTGGATCTTGCTGGACTCGCTGCCGCTGGGGCCGACGGGAAAGATCGACCGCGGCGCGCTTCTCGCCCTGGCCGCGCACGATGCCGCCGGCGCGTCCACCGCTGCGGCGCAGCCGTCGCGGGACGACGACTTGTCGCACCAGCTGACCGCCCAGGTCCGCCACCTGTGGTGCGAGGTTCTCGGCGTCACGGATGCACGGGACGAGGACAACTTCATCGAAGCGGGCGGCAATTCGATCCTGGCCATCCAGCTGGCGGCTCGCATCAACGAGAGCGCATCGACTGACCTCGGTCCCACCGACGTCCTGATCGCCGCCGACCTCGCCGAGCTGACCGAAGCCGCACGGCACTCCGCGACCGTCCGGAACTGACGGAGAGGCAACGATGCGTGCACCGCGCAGCATGGAACTGATCCGGCGGAACGCCACCGAGGCACCCCTTTCCTCCGCCCAGGAAAGCCTCTGGTTCATCGAGCAGGCTCACCCGGGCACCGCGGCCTACAACGTGCCGCTGCTGTTGCGGTGGAACGAGGCAATCGACCTGCCCGCCCTGCGCCACGCCCTGCTGCGCGTAATCACCCGGCACGAGGCGCTGCGGACCGCCTACCGGCTGCGCGACGGCCGGCCCTTCCAGCTGGTCCTCCCCCCGCGACCCGCCGAGATCGCGGTGCACCGGTCCGGCGTCCGGCCCGGCCCGGCCGAACTGGCCGCACGTGGCCGGCTGCCCTTCGACCTGACCACGGGCCGGCCGTTGCGCTGCGATCTGTGGCAGGGCGCACCCGACGGCGATACGCTGCTGCTCACGCTGCACCACATCGCGTTCGACGGCTGGTCGCTCGCCATCCTCCTCGATAATCTCCACGAGGGATACGAGGCCGCCCTGATACCCGGCGCCGCCGACGAGACGCCGGAGCCGGTCGTCCAGTACGCCGACTTCGCCCACTGGGAGCGGGCCTCCTGGACGCTGCGCGACGTGGAGAGCCGGGCCACGGTCCGGGCCGGGGAGCTGGCCGAAGCCGGCGACTCACCGTTGTTTCCCGGTGCCGCCACCCGCGGGGCCGAGGCCCGGCCGGGCGGTCACCTCGAATTTCCGGTGTCGGCCGGACTCTGGGAGCGCACCGCCGCCCTCGCCACGCGCCTGCGGGCCACCCCGTTCGTGGTCCTCTTCGCGGCTTTCCAGGAGGTGCTGCGCCGGTGGTCGGACGCATCCGACTTCCTCGTCGGCACGGTCATGGCGAACCGGCCGAAGCGCTGCCTGGAGGGTGCGGTCGGCTGCTTCGTCAACACCGTGCCGCTGCGCTGCCGGCCCGCCGCCGGGCAGACCTTCGAGGAGTTGTGCCGCGAGGTTCGCACCGAGGCCTTCCGGGCCATGGCCCACCAGGATCTTCCCTTCGACCGGCTCACCGCCCTAACGGCCGCCAAGCGCGGCACCGGGCGCGGCCCGCTGGTCGAGGTGGCGTTCGGCGTACAGAACATGCCGGTGCCGCGGACCGCGGACCGCTGTCGCTGGCAGCAGCCGGAGTTGCTGCCCACCGGCACCGCCCGCTACGACCTGCTGTTTCTTCTGGAGGACCGGCCGACCGGGGTCACCGGCACCATCGAGTACGACCTCGCACTGTGCTCCCCGCAGACCGCCGCCCGCTTCCGCGACGCCTTCCTGGCGTTGCTGGACGCGGCCATCGCGGACCCGCAGACCCGGTTGGCCGCGCTGCCGCTGTCGAGCCGCATGACGACACCGGTTCCCGGCGTGATGGTCGGCGAGCGTCGTGACCTGGGCCGTACGGAGCCGCCCGCCGACCGCTCCCTGCTCGGCCTGCTGGCCGCCCGGCTCGCCGAGAACCCCGGGGCCGTCGCCGTCTCCGCGGGTACGAACCGGGTCACCCGCGGTGAACTCGACGACTGGTCCTGGGCCGTCACCGACGCCGTCCATGCGGCCACGCACTCCTCCGGCGCCGTGGCGGGTGTCGTACCCGTCCTGGCCGCCCGCGGACCGGCCCTGGCAGCCGGCTGGCTCGGGGTGCTCCGCGCGGGCCGGGCCTACGTGCCACTGGGCCTGGACGCTCCGGTGGAACGCCTGGAGTACATCTTCGACGACCTCGCCGTGGACACCGTACTGGCCGACGAGGCCGGGGCCGAGCTGCTCCGCCGGGTCGATACCGCCGTCCGGGTCCTGGACCTCGGCGCGCTGCGCCGGGGACCGAGCGGCGAGCGCCGGGCGAGTGAACCCGACGGCGGGGACACCGCCGTGGTCATCTACACCTCCGGCACCACCGGCCGTCCCAAGGGCGTGCCGGTGCCGCACCGGGGTCTGGCCAACACCGTGCTGTGGTGGGCCGAGGACTCGGGGCTGGGCCCGGCCGATCGGTTGCTGTGTGTGGTCGGCACGTCCTTCGACCCGGCGACCTTCGAGACCTTCCGGGCGTTGGTGTCGGGCGCCGAACTCGTCTATGCCGACGACGTGGAGCGCAGGGACGGCCGGTCGTTGCTGGCGCTGCTGCGGGACACCACCGTGGCCGCCATGACGCCCAGCCTGCTGCGCGCCGTACTCGACGTCGAGGACGCAAACCGCGACGGCGCGCAGGTCGCGCCCGGAGCCGGCACCCTCCGGATGCTTTACCTCGGCGGGGAGAAGCTGACCCGCTCGCTGGTGGCGCAGTGCGACGCCCGTTGGGGCGTGCCGATACGCAACGTCTACGGCCCGACCGAGGTGTCGTGCACGAGTCTTTCCGCCCCGGTGGATCCGGCCGACCCGCAGGCACCCGCGATCGGCGTGCCGGTATGGAACACCCGTGCCTATGTGCTCGGACCGGACGGCGAGGAGCTTCCGATCGGGGTGCCCGGCGAGCTCTACCTCGCCGGCGTCGGTGTTTCCGACGGCTACCTGAATCGGACCGACCTGACCGCCGCGGCCTTCCGCACCGACCCGTTCGCCCCGGCGGACGAGCCCGGGGCGAGGATGTACCGCACCGGCGACCGGGCGGTCGTCCGTGCGGACGGCATGGTGGAGTACCTGGGCCGCGCCGACGAGCAGGTCAAGATTCTCGGCAACCGCATCGAGCCGGCCGAGGTCGCCACCCTGCTCGAGGAGCAGCACGAGTCGGTGTCGGCCGCCGCGGTCACCGCCGAGGGCGACCCCGCGAGCCTGGTCGCGTACGTGGTGCTCGACCCCGCCACCCCCACGCCGGGCCACGAGGAACTGGTCCGTCCCCTGCTGCGCTGGTTGCCGGCCGTGGTGCTACCCAGCGCCGTCTACCCGGTGGACGCGCTGCCGACGACCGCACACGACAAGACCGACTTCCGGGCGCTGGCCGCCCTCCGCGCCGAACCGCTGCCCTGGGCAGGGCGATCCGGCGCCGGCGACCCGGCGTACCGCTGGGCGAGTGACCGGTTCCTCGGCGTCCTCGGCACCGAGGGACGCACCGGCCCCGGTGGTTCGGACGCCACGAAACTCCTACTCGGCCCCGACGACGACTTCTTCGCGCTCGGCGGACACTCGCTGCTCGCGGTACAGATGCTGGCCGCCGTGCAACGCGAGGACGGCATCGCCCTGACCCTGGGGGACTTCCTGGCAGGACCGAGCGTCGCCGGCCTCACCGCGCTCCGCGACGCCGCCCTGGCGCGCGGTGACGCACCCGCTGCTCGAAGCGGGGAGACGGACTACGTACCGGGCGAGGACGGCCGGCACCCGGCGACGCCGATCCAGCAGCGCATGGTGTTCCTGGACCGGATCGCCAGCCAGCGCAGCGCCTACCTGGCGCCCACCGTGGTGGAGTTCACCGGCGAGGTGGAACCGAAGGTGCTCGCCGCCGCGGTGGCCGAGGTTCTCGGACACCACCCCGCGCTGCGCTCGCGCTTCCGCCTGGATCGGGCGAGCCGGCAGGTGCTGTGCACCACGGACGCCCGGCTGCCGGAGGTCGCGGTGGCCGACTGGTCCGGTACGGACGGCGCGGAGCTGACCCGACGGCTCACGGAATACTGCTGGACACCCTTCGCCCTGGCCGAGGAGGCTCCCGTCCGGGGCCAGGTCCTCACGCTGGACCAGCGCGTTCTGCTGGTGCTGGTGATCCATCACATCGTCATCGACGGCTGGGCGCAACACCTGCTGATGCGGCAGATCGGCGAGGCCTACCGGGCGTTGGCGGCGGGCCGCCGACCCGTACTGCCGGCCGCGGTCCACCCCGCGGAACTGGTCGACCACGGGTCCACGGCCGGCGGGACCGCCGAGCGGGCGGCGGCCCTGCTCGCCCGGCTGCGCGGGGCGCCCGTCGACATCGCACTGCCACGCGACCGGGAACGGACTACGGTGCAGGACCCGACCGCCGACGTCCGGTCGGCCCGGCTCTCCGTCGAGGCCAGCACCGCCCTGCGCGCGGCGCTGGCCACCGAGTCCGCGACCACCTCGATGGCGGCGTCCGCGCTGCTGGGCGCGGTGTTGGCCGCCATGGGAGACCAGCGCGACTTCCTGTTCGCGTACCCCTGGGTGGGCCGCGCCACCGCAACCGAGACCGAGGCCGTGGCCATGCTGATCAAGACCTTGCTGCTGCGGGTCGACCTGCGGGACTCCCCCACCTGGCGCGGCCTGCTGGGCCGGGTCCGGCAGGAGAGCCTGGCCGGCTACCGGTACGCCGACGTCCCGTTCGAGACGCTCGTCGCCGAACTCGACCCTGGGCGGGGCCTGGGCCGCCCGCCGGTCACACCGGTGCTGGTCACGGCGGTGATGGACCCGCCCGTCGCGCCCGACCTGGGTCCCGCGGCGCAGTCCCGGCAGCTTCCGCCGCCCGGACTGCGGATCAAGTACGAAATCGAGCTCACCCTCCGCGACATCGACGAGTGCATCGAATTCGAGGTGGCCTACGCCACCGCGCTGTTCGACGCCTCGACCGCGGAAACGTTACTGAGCGCTCTGGTGTCGGCCGCCGGAAGGCTGGCCGCGGATCCGGATGCTCCGGTGCTGCCGCCGCGTCCGGAGGCCAGCGCGCACATCGACCGGCCCCATGCGGGGCCGGAGACGGGAGAAGCACAGCCATGACCGACCCGATGGAGGACGTACGCCGGATCTGGAGCACGGTGCTCGGCACCGAGATCCAGGATGTGGACGTCAACTTCTTTGACGCGGGCGGCCATTCCCTGCTCGTCATGGTTCTCCAGGAACACCTGGAGGACCTCACCGGACGCGAGATCGTCATTGAGGACCTCTTCGAGCACCCCACCATCCGCACCCAGGCCTGCCTGCTCGCCGACCGTCCGGACGCCGGGGTCGTCGTGGACGCCGGATTGGGCGGCCGCGACCGGTCCCAGCTGCTCGGCCGCAGCGGTGGGCGCACTGCCGGGGATTTCGCATGACCCGCGCCACCGACATCGCGGTCGTCGGCGTCGGCTGCCGCTTTCCCGACGGGCCCGACCCCGCCACCTTCTGGGACAACCTGGGCGCCGGCGTGGTGTCCACCCGCGAGCAGAGCGAGGAACGGCTGCGTGCCACCGGCATGTCCGAGGCCGAGCTCAAGGACCCCGCGTTCGTGCCGGTCGCGGCCACCGTGGCCGACGTGGAGATGTTCGCCGGGGAGTTCTTCGGCTACTCACCGGCCGAGGCCGAGCTGATCGATCCCGCCCACCGGCTGTTCCTCGAGGTGTGCTGGGAGGCTCTGGAGTCCGCCGGACACGCGCCGTCCGGTACGGGCACCGGTCCCGTCGTCGGCGTGTTCGCCAGCGGCGGGCCGAGCCCGTACACCGTTGCCCTGCAGGGGGCGAAGCTGCGGGAGGGTGGCCTGGCGACCGCCGTCGACGACCTCGACCTCACGCTCGGCGGCACCGTCGACTTCATCGCCTCCCGGGTGGCGTACAAGCTGGGCCTGCGCGGTCCCTCGGTCGGGGTGCAGACGGCCTGCTCCTCCTCGCTCACCGGGGTGCACCAGGCGGTCCTGAGCCTGCTCTCCGGCGAATGCGACCTCGCCCTCGTCGGCGGTGCGGCGCTCAGCGACCCGCTGGTCGGCTACACCTACGCGCCCGGCGGCGTGATGTCCCAGGACGGCCGGTGCCGCCCCTTCGACGCCCGCTCCACCGGCACCGCCGCCGGGGCCGGGGTCGGCGCCGTGGTTCTCCGGCGCTTGGGCGACGCACTCACCGACGGTGACCCGGTGCTCGCCGTGATCCGCGGCAGCGCGATCGGCAATGACGGCGCGATGCGCTCCGGCTTCACCGCGCCCAGCGCGGCGGGGCTGGCCGGAGTGGTCGCCGGGGCGCTCGCCGTGGCCGACGCCGAGCCGCACACGCTGCGGTACGTGGAGGCGCACGGCTCCGGCACCCAGCTCGGCGACAGCCTAGAACTCCGCGGCCTCACCGAGGGCTTCCGCGTCGCGAGCACCAGTGCCGGCAGCCCGCCACCCACCGTGAGCGGGTGCGCCATCGGCTCGGTGAAGGCCAACATCGGCCACGCGGGCTGGGCGGCCGGCATCGCCGGATTCATCAAGGCCGTCCACGTCGCCCGGACCGGTGTGGTGCCCCCGCACCCGTCCTTCGAGCACCCGCGCGACCCGGGGGTGCTCGCCGAGAGCCCGTTCCGCATCCCGACCGAGGCGGTCCCGCTCGGCGACCAGACCGGATGGCACGTGCTGGTGAACTCCATGGGCCTCGGAGGTACGAACGCCGCCGTCGTCCTCGCTCCCCCACCGGCGCCCACCCGTCCCGCCGCCGAGGCCGGTGACCTGGTACGCCTCGTACTCTCCGCGCGCAACCGCACCGAACTGGACGCGCTGTCCAAGGCGATCGCCGACACCCTCGACGCGGGCGCTCCCGCCGGCGACGTCGCACACACCCTGCGGGTCGGGCGTCGCGCCTTCGCCCAGCGCCGGGTCGTGACCGCGGCTCCGGAACGACTCGCGGCCGCCCTGCGCCTGCCCCGGCCTCCGCACGCCACGACCGTGCGGGCCGCCTCCCGCCGGATGCTGCTGATCGCGCCGGAAGAACCGGCCGTGCCCGCGCGGATCCTCGATCACCTGGTGCGGGCGTTCGGCGCCCGTACCGAGGTCGTGCCCGCGCTGCCCGCCGAGGCGTCCGCGGACACGTACGTGCTGGAGCTGGCGCCCGCTGCGAAGGCCGGAGGCGGGCAGCCCGTGCTCGTGCTCGGTGCGCACGGCGCGCCCGCCCCCGACGCCCTAGACGAGGCGGTAACGGCGGCCTGGCTGCACGGTGTCGAGGTGGACTGGGCGCACCTCGCCCGGGGCGGCCGCGGCCGCCGGCTGGAGCTACCCACCTATCCGTTCCAGCGGCGCCGCTACTGGGCGCTGGACCGTATCGCCATCACCCCGGCCAGCAGTCTCGCGGCGGCGCCGGTGGAGCGACTCCGTACCGACTCGGCGACAGTTGACACTCTGCTGGACATCTGGGCGGAGTTGTTCGGCACCTCCGCCATCGGCGTGGACGACGAGTTCGGGGCGCTCGGTGGCACCTCCCTGCTGTCCGTCCGCATGGGGCTGGAGATCCACGCCCGCCTCGGGGTCCTGGTCAATCTGCACCGGGCCGGCGGCAGCAAGGCCACCGTGCGCAGGCTGGCCGCCCTCGTGGACGCCGGCCAGGACGGCGAAGCCGGCACAGCGGAGGACGACCAGGTCGCCGACGGTGAGGGCACTCTCGTTGACGCCGACCTCGCCCTGCCGCTGGGCGAGGCCGCCCCGCACCGGGCGCCCGGCACCGGCGTGCTCCTCACCGGGGCCACCGGCTTCCTCGGCGCCTTCCTGCTGCACCAGCTGCTGGACACCACCGAACGCCGCGTGTACTGCCTGGTTCGGGGCACGAGCGAGGAGGACGCCCGGGAGCGGCTGCGGCGGGCGGCGGACTCGTACGCGCTGCCGGCCCCCGATCCGGGGCGGGTCCACATCGTGCTGGGCGATCTGCACACCCTCGAAGAGGTGTGCGAGAACTACCGGGACGGCGAACTGGCCCAGCAGGTCGGGTACGTCCTGCACTGCGCGGCCAAGGTGGTGTTCACGGAGCCGTACAGCGAACTCCGCCGCGAGAACGTGCTGGCCACCCTCGGCCTGCTGCGCTGGGCCCGGCGCCACGGCGTACGCGACTTCGGGTTCGTCTCGTCGCTCGCCGCGACCGGCCCGGCGCTCGGCGCCGACGGCCGCACCCTCGAGATCCGGGACCAACCGCTGGACCCGGCCCAGGGCGGCTACGGCGTCGGCAAGTGGGTCTGCGAGCGGCTGCTGGAACGCGCCGAGTCCGAGGGCATGCGGGTACGGGTCTTCCGGCCCGGGCTAATCCTCGGCTCCACCCGCACCGGTGCCTGCAACCCCAAGGACATGCTGTGGCGAATGCTGGCCTCGGGGGTGAGCACCGGGGTGCACCCGCTCGACGAGCGTCCGATGCCGATGGCCCCGGTGGACCTGGTGTCCCGCGCCGTGGTGGATTTCCTGTTCACCCCGGGCGCCGCCGGCCGTGCCTTCCATCTCGTCGCGCCGGAGGGCTACAGCGCCCAGCGGTTGTTCGGCCTGCTCGGCCAGGCGGGGCTGCCGACGGAGCCGCTGAGCCGGGCCGACTGGCTCACCGCGGTCGTCGACCGGGCCCGTGCCATCGGCAACGACGTGCTGACCAGCATGGCCCTGTACGACCTCGCCGGTCACGAGAGCGGCGAGGCCGCGGTGGAAGCCGAGGCGTGGCGCTCCTGGCTGGCAGCCTCCGGGCAGAGCCCCGCGCCGACCGGGGAGTTGCTGCGCTGCGCCCTGCTCCATCTCGCCGGTAAGGACCCGGCCTATCTGGACCTTCTCGACGGCCGCATCGCGTCCACCCCAACGGAGATGAGTGAGGAACTGTGACGCAACGACACCAGAGTGAGCCGCTGGCGGTGCTGGGGGCCGGAGTCATGGGCGTGGGTATCGCCGCCCTGGCCCTCGGCCACGGCACCCCGGTGGTTCTCGTCGACGTGGACGAGGCGGTGCTCGCCCGCGCCGCGCAGGACGTGCGGATGCGCATCCGTCAGGGCCAACTGCTGGGCAAGCTCTCCCGCGACATCGCGATCCCGAACCTGGTGGTGACCACCGATCTCGCCAGGGTGGCGGCTGCGACGGCCGTCGTGGAGGCCGTGGTGGAGCTGCCCGAGGTCAAGGCGGACGTACTCGCCAAGGTGTCGGCGGTGGTGAAGCCGGGCACCCCGGTGATCACCAACACGTCCGGCATCCCGGTCGACGAGATTGCCGGGTACTGCGCCCGTCCCGAGGACGTCGTCGGCGCCCACTTCATGAATCCGCCGTACCTGATCCGTACCGTCGAGGTCATTCGCGGACCGCGCAGCACCGACGACGTCCTCGGCCGCACCCTGCAGCTGCTCGCCGCGCTGGACCGTGAAGCCATCGTGGTCGGCGACGGCCCCGGCTTCGTCATCAACCGCATCCTGCAGCGGATGATCAACGAATCCGCCCGCATCGTGCAGGAGGGCATCGCCGGCCACGAAGAGGTGGACGCCCTGTTCCGCGGCTGCCTCGGGCACACCACCGGCCCGTTGGCCACCGCCGACCTGATCGGCCTCGACAACGTGGTGGACAGCCTCCGGGTACTCCACAAGCGCACGGGCGACGCCGGGTACGACCCCTGCGAGCTCCTGCTGGCCAAGGTCGCCGCCGGTGACTTCGGGCGCAAGGCCGGCCGCGGTTTCTATCCGTACGGGTCCTGAGGGGATCCGGGCACCTACCCACCATCGACCGAGAGGCACCCCACCATCGTGTCCACCACGTCTTTCCCCCAGCAGAGCACCACCGAGATCGAGACCGAGCTGCTGACCTTCCTGGAGAGTCGCGTGAAGGTGCCGATGAGCTCCGACACCGACCTCTTCGCCTCCGGCGCCGTCAACTCCCTGTTCTCTCTGGAGCTGGTCGTGCACGTCGAGACCACGTACGGGGTGGAAGTCGGCGGCGACGAGCTGAAGATGGACAACTTCCGCAGCGTGCGTGCGATGAGCGCCCTCATCGCACGGCTCCGTGCGGGCGGCGCGGCGGGCAGCACCCATGCGTGAGGCCGGCCGCGCGGCGGCTGGCCTGGTGACGGAGTTGGTCGCCGACCGTGCGGCGGACTGGGACCGGACCACCGAGATTCCCCGTACGTTCATCCGCGAGCTGGGCGCCAAGGGCATCCTGTGCGCGGACGTGCCCGAGGAGTTCGGCGGCCTCGGCCTGAGCAGCGCCGAACACGGCGGGCTGATCGCGGCGACGGGCGAGGTGTGCACCTCGCTGCGCAGCATCATGACCTCGCAGGGCATTGCCGCCTGGACGGTGTCGCGGTTCGGCTCGGCCGCCCAGAAGCGGACTTTTCTGCCGTGGCTCACCTCCGGGGACAGCGCCGCGGTGGCGTTCAGTGAGCCGGGTGCCGGCAGTGATCTCTCGGCGATGGCCACCACGATCGTCCGCGACGGCGACGACATCGTCGTGACGGGCGAGAAGAGCTGGGTGACCGGCGCCTATTATGCCTCCCTGCTGGTGGTCTTCGGCCGGTACGCGGACGGCGGCGCGATGGTCGTGGTGCCGGTGGACGCGCCCGGCGTCACCGTCGAACGCATCGGCGACCCGTTGGGCTGTCGGGCGGCCGGGCACTCGACGGTGCGCCTGAACCGGGTGCGGCTGCCGGTCGATCACCTGCTGGGCGGCGCCGGGATGCCGACCGCCATGCTGGTGACCTCTCCGCTCACCCACGGGCGGATCTCCGTGGCCTGGGGCTGCGTGGGCATCGTGCGGGCCTGCCTGCGCGCCGTCGTCCAGCACAGCGCGCGGCGGCACACCTTCGGCAGGCCCCTCGCCGATCACCAGTTGGTCCAACGGCACATTGCCGAACTGCACGCGGCCGCGAAAACCTCGGCTCTGACTTGCGAACAGGCCAGCCGGGAGTGGGACTCTCGCGACCCGCGCCACGCCGCGACGGCCGTACTCGCCAAGCATGTGGCCGCGGGCGCCGCGGCCCGCGGCGCGGCGTCCGCGGTGCAGATTCTCGCCTCCGCCGGGGCGGACAACTCGCACGTGGTGGCCCGCGCCTACCGCGACGCGAAGCTGATGGAAATCATCGAGGGAAGCAATGAGATCAGTCAGATGCTGCTGGCTGACGAGGCGATGACGGTGTGGGCATGACGACGCACGACAACGACGGCAACCGCACCGGGATCGGGATCGGCGCAATCCACTGTCTGCTTCCGGCGCACCGGGTGAAGGTGGCCGACCTGCCGGAGACGGGACTGCTCAGCCACGAGGAGAGCGAGTTCACCCGCGGGTCGGGCATCGAGACGGTCGGCGTCTACGAGGACCGCACCACGGCCGGGCTGGCCGCCGAGGCCGTCCGTGGTCTCGGTCTGCCCCCCGGTTCCGCCCCCGACCTGCTCCTGCTGGTCAGTCCCCGGTCTCCCGACGTGCTGCTCGGCTCGGACGTCGGCCAGGTTCAGGTGGAATCCGGCCTGGTCGGCACGTTCTCCTTCACGGTGGACGGCCTGGGCTGCACCGGCTCCAGCGCGGCCTGGGCGCTGACCCGTGACCTGATAGCCGCCGACCCGGGCCGCGAGAGTGCCGTCATCGCCCACGCCAGCCGCCCCACCGGCGCCGACCGGGTCCGCTTCCCGGTCACCGTGATCGGCGATGGCGCGTACGCGATGACCATGGTGCGGGGCGGCCGGCCGGTGCTGAAGGCGCACCGGATGGAGAGCGACGGGAGCTTCCACGACCTGTTCCGGGTCGACTACAAGTCCGCTCCGTGGTACGAGTGGCGCGAAGAGTGCCAGTCGGCGGACCGGTACCGCTTCGAATTGGCCATGCACAGCCGGCAGCGGCTGACCCGGCTGGTCAGCGCGACGTTGGCCGAGGGCGGTGTCGGCAAGCAGGACGTCGCCGCCACCCTCATGCAGAACGTCACCGCAGCGGCCTTCGACTTCTACGAGACCCTGCTCGGCCTTCCCATCCACCAGGTCTGCCGCCGCCACCTGGCCGCGTACGGCCACCTGGGTGCCATGGACGTCGTGCTCAACCTCCAGCAGCTGCTCGCCGAGGGCGGGCTGCGGCGCGGCGACCACGTGCTCGTCCTCAACAACAGCCCGGTCGCCGCCTGGGCTGCCACTCTCTGGGAGGTATGACGATGTCCGACACCGCCGCCGAGTCGGCCCTGGTCAAGTGTCTGGTCTGGGACTTGGACAACACCCTCTGGCGGGGCACGTTGCTGGAGGACGACGAGGTCGAGCTGACCAAGGAGATCCGGCGCGTCGTACTGGAGCTCGACTCCCGGGGAATCCTGCAGTCGGTCGCCAGCCGTAACGACCACGACCACGCCTGGGAACGGTTGGAGAAGCTGGGTCTCGCCGAGTATTTCCTGGTTCCGCAGATCGGTTGGGGCCGCAAGTCCGACAGCGTCCGGGCCATCGCCGCCGCGCTCAACTTCGCCGAGTCCGCCATCGCGTTCATCGACGACCAACCCGCCGAGCGGGCCGAGGTCGAGCGCGAGCTGCCGGCGGTCCGCACGTACGACACCCAGCGCGTGGCCGAGCTCCTCGGGCTGACCGAGTTCAGCCCGGCCACCGTGACCGTGGACGCTGCTAACCGGCGGGCGATGTACCAGGCCGGGGTACAGCGGCAGCGTGCCGAGGCCGAGCACAGCCGCTCCAGCGAGGAATTCCTTCGCTCCCTTGACCTGCGGCTGGTCATCGAGCACGCCGGGCCCGAGCAGCTGGCCCGGGTCGAGGAACTCACCCTGCGCACCAGCCAGATGAACGCGACGGGCATCCACTATTCGGACGCCGATCTCAACGCGCTGCTGGCCGACCCGCAGCACGACGTACTGGTCATGAGCCTGACCGACCGCTTCGGCAGCCACGGCGCGGTGGGCGTGCTGCTGCTGGAACGCCTGCCCGAACGCTGGCACCTGAAGCTGCTGGCCACCTCCTGCCGGGTGGTTTCGTTCGGTACCGGAGCCACGGTCCTGCGCTGGCTGATGGCGCAGGCGGCCGCGGCGGGCGTACACCTGACGGCCGACTTCAAGCGCACCGACCGCAATCGGATCATGGAAGTGGCGTACCGGTTCGCCGGCTTCGGCGCGGATCTCTGCGAGTCCTGCGGTACGGCGGACGAGAACGGCTCCGGCATTCAGCGGCTGCACCTGTTGCCCGCGGCGCAGCAGGTCTCCACGACGATGCGGGTGACCGCTCCCACCCTGGGCGCCGACCGCCTGCACTCGGTGCACGAGTGCTACGGCCACCGGGTGGAGTGCTCGTACGACATCGCGGCCCGCGCAGTCGTACGGGACTTTTTCGGCCTGGCGGTGGATGCGAACGAGCCGGCAGCGGCACACACCCGGAAGGTACGGCTCGCCTTCGACGTGCAGGACGGTCCGGTGGTCGAGCCGGTCAACCCGCCGCACACCCTCGAGGTCATGACCGGCGACCCGATCATCATCGACACCGTCTCGTCGCGCTGCGTGGTCGACCCGCACTCGCTTGCCGGGACGGTCACCCTCGCCCGCGCGGACCTCGCCGACTCCCAGGTGTGGGGCCGGTGGATCCTGGAGCGCCTCTTCCTCTACCTGGTATGCCGCAACCCGCGCAGCTACCCGTTGCACGCCGGTGCGGTCGAGGTCGCCGGGCGGACCGCAGTGATCACGGCATCGGCCGGCGTGGGCAAATCTACCTTCGCCTTCTGGGCGCTGCACCGGGGCGCCCGCCTAATCGGCGAGGACATTCTCGCCCGCAACATGGACGAGCCGGACGGTGTGCTCTGGGGCTATCCCCGGGCCCTCTACCTGTCTCCCGACATGATCGCCCGCGATCAGGCCCTCACCGACGCGTCCGCCACGGCCATCGACGGCGGCGCCAAGAGCCGGGTCACCGTGCCCGAAGCCCTCGAGGACCGGTTGCTGAGCCGGGCCCGTCCGGACGCTCTGGTCTTTCTCGTCCGCGGCGAGCGCGGCGGGCTGCGCGAGCTGGACCTCGACGAGGCCGTGGACCGCTGTCGCGAGGACTTCGCCACCGCCAAGGATGCCGAGCAGGTCGCCGCGGTGGCGGGGGATCTGCGCGGTCTGCTGGCCGACATCGCCGTATGGGAGTTCGAGGTGTCCGCGGACCTCGACGAGAGCTATGGCCGGCTGTCCGCGGCCCTGGCCGCACTGCCCCCCCCCCGCGCGGAGTGACCACCGCCCGCTCCGCTTCCGCCATCGCCGTACCTAGTTAGGAAGGTCCATGCACGACCTGAAGCACGCCGTTTCGCTCTACGAGGTGTTTGCGGGGCATGCCGCCCGGCGGCCGGACGCCGTCGCCATCACGGAGGGCTCCTTCGACATCACCTACGGCGAGCTGGAGCAGGTCGCCCGCGAGTACCGGGCGAGTCTGGCCCACCATGGGGTACGCCCCGGAGACATGGTCGGCATCAGCCTGGAGCGGGGCTGGGAGGTAGTCGCCGCGGTCCTGGCTGTCCTCAGCCTCGGGTGCGGTTATGTGCCACTGGATCCGGCCTATCCGGCCGACCGGCTCGCGTTCATGGCTCAGAATACGAACACCCGCGTGGCCATCGCCGAGGCGGATGGCGCGACCATCCCCGGCGGCGTGATCTGCGCGCGCCGCAAGGACGGTGAGGGGTGGGTCGCCCCGGAGCCGGCCCCGCGGAAGCGACCCGACGACGTACCGGTCTACGTCATCCACACCTCCGGCTCCACTGGCGTCCCCAAGGGGGTGGCCGTCGCAGAGAGCGCCGTACTGGATCTTTTTCGCTCCTGCGTGGACGGCCCGTTCACCTTTGGCCCGGACGACACCTGGTCGATGTTCCACAGCTACAGCTTCGACTTCTCGATCTGGGAGATCTGGGGAGCCCTGCTTTTCGGTGGTCGCATCGCGGTCGTTCCCGCCGACATCGGCAAGCGTCCGGCCGCCTTCCTGGAGTTCCTCGCCGAGCAGCGGGTGACGTCGCTCAGCATGGTTCCAAGCTTCTTCAAGTATTTGCCCAAGGCCTACGAGCGCCGTCCGGCCGAGCTGGCTCTGCGCTACGTGGTCCTCGGTGGGGAGGCGCTCGACCGCATCTCGGTGCGCAAGTGGATGGCCATGCGCCCGGGCATGGAGACCATCGTCAACATGTACGGCATCACCGAGACCACCGTGCACACCACCTTCGGCGCGCTCACGCCCGAACGGGTGGCCTCCGACCGCGGCGGCACCTGGATCGGCGGCCCGCTGGGCCATCTGCGGATGGTGTTGCTGGACGAGAACGGCGCCGAGGTCCCCGACGGCGAACCGGGTGAGGTGTACATCGCCGGGAGCGGCCTGGCACACGGCTATGTGGACCGTCCCGACCTCACCGCGGAGCGCTTCGTCGAACTGCGGTTGGCGGGCGACGCGGAGCCCTGCCGCTGGTACCGCAGCGGTGACGTGGCTCTGCGCCTGCCCGACGGCACGTACGAGTATCTGGGCCGCAACGACCGGCAGATCCAGCTTCGGGGGTTCCGCATCGAACTCGGCGAGATCGAGGCGGCCCTGCGCTCGGACGCCGCGGTGGTGGACGCTGTGGTGGTGACGGAGGACGCGGCCGGCGGAGAGTCCCTGCTCGTCGCCTACCTCACCCTCAGCGGAGCACCCGACGTCGGCACACAGACGGTGGCCCGACTGCGGGAGTCGTGCGCGGCACAGTTGCCCGCGCACATGGTGCCCAACCGGTTCACCGTGGTCCACGAGATGCCGCTGGCGCCGTCGGGGAAGCTGGACCGGGCGCGGCTGTCCACCGACACGACGCTGCGGGTGACAGCGGCATGAAGACGGAGATCGAGCGGAAGTTCCGGGTCGCGCCGGACTGGCGGGTACCGGCGGGCGCCACCGGGGAGCGGTTACGCCAGGCATACCTGACCCCGCCGGGCGCCCCGGTGGAGTTCCGGGTGCGGGCCGGGGAGAACTCCCGGCTGATGACGGCGAAGACCTTCGACCTGACCTCGGGCTCGATGATCCGCCAGGAGGTCAAGTTCCCCATCGACGAGGACACCTTCGAGCAGCTCTGGGAACTGGCGGGCGGGGAGTGCCTGAGCAAGTTCCGGTGGACCGTGCCCCTCGGCGATCTGGCGGCAACGGTGGACGAGTACGACGGCACCCTGGCCGGCCTGCGCGTGGTCGAAGCGGATTTCGCCAGCGTGGAAGAGGCGCTGGCGTTCGTACCGCCGGACTGGTTCGGCGAGGAAGTCACCGGAAGCGCGGCTTTCAGCAACAGAGCGCTTGCGGAATCATCCCGGGCGTCCGACACCAAGGAAGAGGGCCGATGAACCGGCACGTCGTGTTCGAAAACCTGCACAACTTCCGTGACTTGGGCGGTTATCCGTCCGTCGACGGTCGCACCGTGGCCTGGCGGACCCTGTACCGGTCGGACTCGCTCGGCAAACTGCGTGACGCCGACTGGGAGAAGTTTCAGGAGCTGGGTGTCCGGACCGTAATCGACCTGCGGTACCCGTGGGAGATCGAGGCCAAGGGGCGGGTTCCGGAGGCGGACCGCTTCCACTACGTCAACCTCAGCATCGAGCACCGGCCGTACGATCAGGCGACGATCGATCCGGAGGTCGACGCCTGGCGCTACCTCGCCGACCGCTTCGCCGAGGTGGCCGAGGACGGTGTCGAGGAGATCCGTCAGGTCCTGGAGCAGATCGCGTCGGCTCCCGTTCCGATGGTCTTCCACTGTGCTTCCGGCAAGGACCGTACGGGATTCATCGGTGCGCTGGTGCTGACCCTGCTCGGCGTGGACCGCGAGACCATCCTCGAAGACTTCGCGCTCACCGAGCTGGCCACCGAGCGCCTCGTACAGGACTGGAAGAACGCCAATCCCGACCGGCAGCTGACCTGGCCCAGCTACGGCCGCGCCCCAGCGGTGATCATGAAGCTGGTGCTCGCCGACCTAGAGGCGGCCTACGGCTCGGTCGAGTGCTATCTCACCGACCGCGTCAAGGTCTCCCAAAAGACGATCCGCGCCCTGCGCGAACGGCTGCTCACGGGCGGAGACAACTGACCATGCCGGGCACGAACCTGACCGCCGAGGAGGCCGAGCTGCGCTCGGCCGCCCTGTCGGTGGAGTCGTATGACATCAGCCTGGATCTGCGGACCGCAACCGCCGGGGCCGACACCTTCACCTCGGTGACGGTGATCCGTTTCGAGGCTACGGACCCGTCCGCACCGGTCTTCCTCGACCTGCGCGCGCCCACGTTGCGGGAGGTGGTCCTCAACGGGCGGGCGCTGGATCCCGCCGAGGTGTTCCACGACTCCCGGGTCTCGCTGCCCGGCCTGGTGGCCGGCCCCAACCATGTCGTGGTGGCGGCGGACTGCGCGTACACCACCACCGGTGAGGGCCTGCACCGCTTCACCGACCCGGTGGACGAGTCCACGTACCTGTACACCCAGTTCGAGGTGGCCGACGGCCGCCGGGTCTTCGCGTGTTTCGACCAGCCCGATCTGAAGGCGCGGTTCGGGTTCACCGTGACCGCCCCGCGGGACTGGAGGGTCGTCTCCAACACCCCGGCTGTCACCAGTCAGGACGGCACCTGGACCTTCGGCCGAACCGCACGGCTAGCCACCTACGTGGTCTCGCTGGCCGCCGGCCCCTTCCACGCCGTGCACAGCGAGCACCAGGAAGCCGACCGGACCATCCCGCTCGGCCTCTACTGCCGTCGCAGCCTGGCCGATCACCTCGACGCGGAGGACATGTTTGCCGTCACGCGACAGGGCCTGGACTGGTTCGCCGAACGCTTCGGATGGCCGTATCCGTTCGAGAAGTACGACCAGATCTTCGTGCCGGGCCTCAACGCGGGAGCGATGGAGAACGCCGCCGCGGTCACCTTCAACGAGAAGTACATCTTCCGCTCGCGGGCAACCGACGCCGCCTACCGCAAACGGGCCGCCACCATCCTGCACGAGCTGAGCCACATGTGGTTCGGTGACCTGGTCACCATGAAGTGGTGGGATGACTTGTGGCTGAACGAGTCCTTCGCCACCTACTGCTCCTTCGCCTGCCAGGCCCTCGCCCCCGCCTCGCGGTGGGCCGATTCCTGGACCACGTTCGCCAACCACCAGAAGGCCAAGGCCTACCGGCAGGACCAGCTTCCGTCCACCCATCCCGTGGTCGCCGAGATCCGTGACCTGGAAGACGTGCTCGTCAACTTCGACGGCATCACCTATGTCAAGGGCGCTTCCGCCCTCAAACAGCTGGCGGCGTACGTCGGCACCGATGCCTTCTTCAGCGGCGTACGCGAGTACATCGCGGCCCACGCGTACGGCAGCGCCCGCTTCCCCGACCTGCTGCACCAGCTGGAGCGTGCCTCCGGCCGGGATCTCCGCACGTGGGCGAGGATGTGGCTGGAGACCGCCGGCATCAACGTGCTGCGGCCCGAGATTGACACCGACGGCGACGGAAACATCGCCACCTTCCGTGTACGCCAGGAGGCGCCCGCCCTTGCGACCGGCGCCGCCGGAGTGGCCGTGCTGCGGCCACACCGCATCGCCATCGGCTTCTACAACCGGGACGATGCTGGCATGCTGCACCGCATCCATCGCACCGAGACCGACGTGCTCCCCCAGGAGCTCACCGACGTCCCGCAGCTTCGCGGGCTCCCGCGGCCCGATCTAGTGCTCCTCAATGACGACGACCTGACCTACGCCAAGGTTCGCTTCGACGGCCACTCGCTGCGTACGGTGACCGAACGGCTCGGCGCCCTGGCCGACCCGCTGCCGCGGGCACTGTGTTGGACCGCGGCCTGGGACATGACCCGCGACGGCGAATTCCCCGTCCAGGGCTACCTCGACCTCGTGCTGACCAACGCGGGCACCGAGACCGACATCGGCGTGGTGGAGTCCCTGCACCGCCAGGTGGCTTATGCCCTGCGGCACTACACGACGCCGGCCAGTCGCGAGCAGCTCACCGCCCGCTGGTGCGCCGCCGCACTGGAGAGGCTGCGCGCCGCCCCACCGGCCGGCGACCACCAGCTCGCCTGGGCGCGCGCCTTCGTCGGCACCGCTAGCGCACCGTCCCACTTGGACCTGCTCGTCGACATTCTGGACGGCACACCGCCCACTCCCGGCCTGGCCGTGGACACGGACCTGCGCTGGTCGGTGCTCATCCGGCTGGCTGCCGCCGGCCGCGCCGGCGAGGAGGAGATAGCCGCGGAGGAGCTGCGGGACCCCACTCCGGCCGGCGCCGCCCAGGCGGCCACGGCACGGGCGGCGCGGCCGGAAGCCACGGCCAAGGCGGCTGCCTGGGCGGCTGTCGTCGAGCACGGCAACCTCAGCAACCAGCTCCAGAAGGCGGTCATCGCCGGCTTCGCCGACGCCTCTGACCCGGCCCTGCTCTCGCCGTACACCCCGCGGTACTTCGAGGCGATCGGCGACATCTGGCAGGGCCGCAGCCACGAGATGGCCAAACAGGTCGTGCTGGGCCTCTTTCCGCCCCTCTCCGAGGCGAGCACCGCCGAGGCCGCCGCCCGCTGGTTGGACACCCACGGCAATGCTCCCGCGGGCTTGCGCCGGCTCGTGCGCGAACAGTACGACGACGCCTGCCGGGCCCTAAACGCCCAGGATGGGGAAACCTCACGTGCATGAGAACCTGTACGAGTTCTACGGCTACCGGGTGGCGTGCACGGCACCTGACGAGGCGCAGTCCGTCGTCACGCGGCTGTTCGGCACCCCGCTGACGCCCGGCACGCCGATGCCATGGCCCGACGCGGCCACCGTCCGGCTGACGGTGGAGGTGACCCGAAGCGAGCGGGAAACCGTGCCACCGCCTTATTTCCCGCCGCAGTGGGACACCCTCGACGAGGTGGTCATCGACGTCGGAAGCTCTACTGCCACCCTCTCTCTCAAGGCGGACGCCCTCCACCTGGCCCTGGCTCGCAGCGACCTGGCCAACCCCATCGTGTGGGGTCGCTGGCTCGTCGAGAAGGCCTTCCTGATCCGGACGTTGCGCTCCGAGCGTCACTATGGGTTGCACGCGGGCGCTTTGTCCGTACGGGGGCGGGCCGCGCTGGTCACCGCGGCGAGCGGTGTCGGCAAGTCCACGTTCACTGCGTGGGGTCTGCTGCACGGCGCGGTATTCGCCGGCGAGGACGCGATGATGCGCCATCTCGACGACCCGGAAGGCCGGTTCTGGGGCTATCCCCGGGTCGGCTACCTCGACCCGGGGCTCATCGCGAGCCGGCCCGAACTGGCACCCGCCCGGACCGCGCCGGTTCCCGCCCGGGACAAGCAGCGGCTCGAATGGCCGGCGGCCTTGGAGGACCGGCTGAAGTCGGCCGTCCGCCCGCGGGCGTTGCTGATTCTGACCCGAGACCATCAGGAGGTCCGGCCGGTCGGTGTAGAGGCGGCACTCGACTTGTGTCGCGACGACTTCGCGGCCGGCAAGCATGACCCCGCCGTACTCGCCCGGGTCGAGGCAGACCTGCGGCGGCAACTCTCGGGCGTGGCCGTCCTCGAGTTCGGGCTGTCCACCGCCCTCGACACCAACTACGCGCGCCTGGAAAACGTTCTGCACGGCTGAGCCACGCGGCCGCACGCCACCCCCCACTCAACCGCCGATGAAAGAGCGAACGACACCATGGATTCCATCAACTGGAGCGCCCTCACCCGTATGCCGGTCAAGGCGTACCACTACGAACTCGACACCTGCTTCCGCGAGGGATTCGGCGAGATCCACGCCGCTTTCGGGGACCGAACGACCGAGATCCTGCACCGCTCGGCCCTGATGCTGGTCAAGCCGGACGGCATGGCCACCGGCAAGCTCAAGGTCATCCAGGACTTCCTGGAGGGGCACGGCTTCGCGATCATCGGCGCCGAGCTGTTCCGATTCGACCGGCACACCGGTCGGGAGCTCTGGCGCCATCAGCACACGCTCGCCACGCTGGACCGGCTTGCCGTCAACGACATCGTGCTGCAGGCCGGCCCGACCCTGCTGCTGCTCCTGCGCAGTCACGGTGACCACGCTGTTCCCGCGACCGTGCACCTCAGCTCGCTCAAGGGCAAGGCGGACATCACCCAGCAGGCTGCCGGTAGCCTGCGCAGCGTGATCGGTCGCCCCAACCGGCTATGCAGCATGATCCACTGTGCTGACGAGCCCGCAGACCTGGTGCGCGAACTCAACCTGCTGGTGGACCCCAAGCCCCGCCAGCGACTGCTCGCCCGTCTCGCGGATGGCATCGCGGCCGCAGAGGACCGGGAGATCCTGGACCACGTGCTGCACTCCGGCGACTTCGGCGGCACGATACTCGACCGGGACGCCGCCGTACGACGGATTGAACAGTCCGTGCGCAAGCGAGCTGAGGAACGGCCAGAGCTGGCTGAGCCGGCGAGCCGGGTCCTCACGTGGCTGGCGAGCACAGATCGCGGCGAGCTGTTGCCGTGGCGAGAGTTCGCCCTGGTACTCGCCACCCTCGATCTCGACCTAGACGTATGGGACTTGGCCATGCTCGGCAGCAGTCATATTCTGGAAGATGAGCCCGGCGCCATCAAGGTAATCGGTAATCCGGCGCCTGGGTCCTGGCTCGCGTGACCTCCGCCCGGTGTCCGGTCCAGCGGCGGACTCGACGCGGGTAGGGAGCGCGGAACTGCCAGTCCGCCGGCTCGGGTAGCCGCCCTGTGGCGGGACTCGTCGTGCGCCGCCTCATCGCATCAGGGAGAAAGTCCCATTGAGCCTTTTCCAACCTGATCAGGTCGGCGCTCGCCACTTCAGAGCGTTTGCACGTCGACCACCTCGCCAGGGTCATTGCGTTCTCGGGTTGTTGCTGATCACGGCGGTGATGAGGTCGTGGGGGCGGCGGTCGGCTCGTCGGGTGGCGCGGGCGATGTTGGTTTCCCCGTTGGTG
>NZ_JBXUOW010000054.1:0-35252 GCF_057196645.1 Micromonospora sp. ATLC16 | reverse complement strand
ATCCTCAAGACCGGCTACCACCGGATCATGACGGGCTTCCCCGACGTGTTACGTACCGTCACTGCCCTGGAGATCTTCAGAACCGCGCTACCGGGTTTTGAATGACCCTCCAGGCATTGCTTCCCTCGCGGCGTGCGGTCAAAGCATTATCGTCGCGGTCCACTTTCGAAGCGAAGAAAGCGGGGTGTGGTCGGTTGACGTGGCCAGTGGAGATATATCGACCATAGTGGATGGTGGGGAGGCGTACCATCCCAGTTCATCGCCTGACGGCAAAGAGTTCGTCTACGTTGAGGGCCTTAGTCGCCTGAAGTTTGCTTCATTGCCTACCAATAGGTGATCGAGGATCATGCAGGGTCTCCGGCGAGTCCGGAGACCCTGCGGTGTCAGGATGACGGGCCGTGTCAGACCGTCCGTCTACGTACCGCTGCAACGGTTACGATCGGCCCCTGAGCTGGGGGAATGTGGTTCGGATTCTGCCAAGTATGGTCCACCATAGGTAGCAGTGCGCGAACCGCGTCAGCGGTTTGTATTTGATCAAGGGCTGGGCCTTCGAGGTCCGGCCCTTGTCCGTCTCTGAGCATGGGAATCTTGAAGGTTGCGGCGGCGGAAATATTGCGTGGTGGCCGCGCGCCCGGCACGGGGGTCTTGCATCAGCGCAATGCGTCCGAATTGCGTTCGGACCACCCGCGGAATGTCCCGGGCGCCCGGCCCGTCAGGTTCTGCACGTCGTCGGTGATGTAGGCGGCGCGACCCTTACGGAACACCGTGTTCAGGTACTCCAATGCCTGCGCCTGCTCGGCGGGCACACCACTGGCGATCTGCGCCTGGGCAAACTCGCGCGGAGTGACCTCCTGGAAGTCGATCGTGCGGCCGGTCACCTCGGCGATCGTTGTCACCTGCTCGCGAGAGGTGAGTGCTTCTGGGCCGGTCAGGGTGTAGCCCTTACCGGCATGGCCGTGTTCGGTGAGCACGACGACGGCGCAGCGGGCGATGTCCTCGGGGTCGATGACCGCCATGCGGCCCTCCCCGGTGGCGTCGACGACCTTGCCCGCGCGGATGCCGTCCAGCCACCATAGGGCATTGGATGCGAAGCCGTTGGGGCGCAGATAGGTGACGTCCAGCCCGGACTCGCGCATGAGGTCCTCGCGCGCCGCGAGGGCTCCGCCGATGACGGGGTTGTCGCTGATCGGCATCAGCCGTGCACCGACCGAGGACAGCAGGACGATCCTGGTGTTGCCGGCGTTGCGCATGGCTTCGACCATGACCTTGGTCTGGTTGGTCCCGCTGCCCACCTGCACGAGGAAGACGGCGTCCACGCCCTTGACGGCGTTGGCCACGTCGTCGGGGTTGTCGAGATCGCCGACGGCGCGCTCGATCCCGGCCGGCAGGTCGGCCGCTCGGACAGGGTTGCGCACCAAAACTCGGACCGGGTGGCCCTGTTCGTGCAGCTGTCGTGCAAGCGAGCCGCCGACGTTGCCTGTTGCTCCGGTGATGAGATACATGTGCATTCCTCTCGTGGTGATCGTGATGATTACCCGGGCAGTGCGCCGTCGACCAGCGCGACGGGTGCGTTCTCGCCTGCAGTGCTCATCTCGGTACCGCCCTTCGGCCGTGTTTCGGCGATGAGTCGACCTTGGCACCGGTGCGGGGCGGCAGCCTGGCCCACTTCGGGCCCCCCACGCATCGATCGAAGGCCGGGCAGCAGGCCGACAATGGGGTGATGAACGATGTGCCGAATCTTGCAGCGCTGCTGCGCTCCTGGCGCACCCGCCTGCAGCCGGCGGACGTGGGCCTGCCCTTCAGGCCAGGCACGCGTAGAACGGCAGGATTACGCCGCGAGGAGGTCGCCTGGCTCGCCGGCATCTCACCGGACTATGTCAAACGCCTCGAACAGGGTCGCGCACATCCCAGCGACGCCATCGTGCGTGCGCTCGCACGAACGCTGCGCCTGTCCGACGCCGAATACGAACTGGCCTGCCGCCTGGCAGGGCACGCCACCCGAGCGGGCGGACTGGTGCCCCAGCACATCAGCCCCAGCGTGCAGCGCGTGCTCGACCGTCTCGCCGACACCCCGATCGCCGTCTTCGACGCGGCCTGGACGCTCATCGAGCACAATGACTCCTGGGCCGCGCTGACCGGTGACGACTGGCGTGGCCGCGACCTCCGGTCGGCAAATTTCGTGTGGCGGACCTTCCATGACGGCATGGGACGCGTGCGGCACCCGGACCCGCAGGAGCACAAGGCGTCGCTCGTGGCCGACCTGCGCGACGTGGCAACGCGCTACCCTGCCGACCGCGAACTGATGGGCATGATCCGCATGCTGCGGAAGTCGAGCCCCGAGTTCACACGCCTGTGGGAAGGTTCCGCCGTCGCGCACCACAGGAGCGAGCGAAAAACCGTCGACCATCCACACGTCGGCGAAGTTGAACTCGACTGCGATGTGCTGTCGGCACACGGCGCTGACCTGCGCATTGTCGTCTACACGGCGGCACCTGGCAGCGAAGCAGCCGACAAGCTGCGACTGCTGACCGTCGTCGGCACCGAGACCATGACCCCGCCCATGACTGGCAGCCACATACAGCCAGAATCGCCCTACGAGCGACACACCGGAACGACCTAATCCGACTGCTGGCCGCGTCCTGGCGGTCGCCCCCGGAGGACCGTCGGCTTTACGCCCCCGCGGCGCCCATCCTGGGTGCACGTGACACCCCGCGCTTGGCGGCGACGCCGCCTGACCGATTACAAGATCAAGCCGTCACAGTTTTGGTGCGGCCCCGGCTCGGCTACCCACACTCGACGCCGGTCCCGGCCGGAGTCGTCACCGCGAACGGCCGTCGAGATCAGCCTGGACGAGATCGGCAGGCCCACCGACTCCGACGTCGCCGACATGCGCACCATCTTCCCGCCACTCGACCTGGGCCAGTGGCGACCCGACTGCCTCCGCACTCTGGCCCAGAAAGGGGGCGCGAGTCCGTCCTGTATGGACTCTGTGTGTCGACGCCGCCGATCCTGTGCGCGGAGCTGCTGGCCTCGACCGTGACCGACGTTCAGCAGTCGGTGAAGCGGTTCACCCAGGCCGGCAACTGCTCAGACGGGAGGAACACCTGGAGGTCCCGAGATGGCCGGCGACGACGTCGGCGGTCTGGACCGCCCGGGACAATGGGCTGTGGTGGATCGCCGAGAAGGGCACTGTACGGAGCCGTCGGCCTAGCCGGTCCGCCTGCTCGCGACCGAGTTGTGAAAGACCTCCGTCCGGGGCGTGAGCGGACGCTGGATCCTGTTCACCGTGGCGGACGAGGTACAGCCGTGTACGAGCCATTGACACGTACCCTCCCGTCTTTGCTCGGCGACGAGCACGATAGATCACGAAAGCACGGATGAACCGGCCCAGAACAAGGCCAGCTCACTCTGCTGCCGCCGACCGGCTGTCACGTGGCGTGACCGACGCGCGATCTTGCCGATGAGCGCCCACCCGTCCCCCATCACGCCTCTGGTTGTCGGATCAGCGATTCTTGACCCGTCCGACCTGCGCCTGCAGTCCGGCAGGCCGGCCATTCCGAATTGATGATCGAGTACGTGGCGGAGTCTCGCAGCAGGCCCGCCTCACCCGGTGCCCAAGACCGCGACCAGCACCGTAGTACACCTTCGAGCCGGGCCCCCGTACGCTCGATCGCTTTGCGGGAGACCGTGTTGCGGGCATCGGTCTTGAGGGTTATGAGGCGGCCTGCGGATCGGTAGCGTTGAGCGTGAATGCGGCCCGATGGGTCGATGGTGCTTCCGGCGCTACGCGAGGAGGTTCCGGGTGGATTCCTTGCCGGAGTTAACGTTCGGGCAGCGGTTGAAGGTCTACCGGGAGCGGTCCGGGAAGACTCGGGCGGTGCTCGGTGGGTTGGTGGGTCGTAGCGCCGAGTGGGTCAAGGCGGTGGAAACGGACCGGATTTTGCCGCCGCGTCTGCACATGCTGGACCGGGTCGCGCGTGCCCTGAAGATCGACGTGGCTGCCTTAGCTGTGGAGCTGGGTGACCGGTCTGCGGTGGTCAATGGGCCGGAGCATCCGGCGTTGGCGTCGGTTCGGGATGCGGTGAACCGTGTGGCGTTCGCCGGTGACGCCTCGGCGGAGTCGTTGTCTGTTCTGCGGGAGCGGCTTGCGGTGGCGTGGCGGGCGCGGCATCAGGCGTCGGATCACCGGACGGTGCTGGGCGGGGTGTTGCCGGGGTTGCTGCGGGATGTGCAGCGTGCCGTGTTGGTGTACGAGGGTGATGAGCGGCGGCAGGCGCAGGCGTTGTTGGCGGAGACGCTCGGGTTGGCGCAGATGTTCATCGCGTACCAGCCGGCGGCCGAGTTGTTGTGGCGGGTGGCGGATCGGGCGATGGTGGCGGCGCAGGAGTCCGGTGATCCGGAGGCACTTGCCGGTGCGGGGTGGTTCCTGTGCCAGGTGCATCGGGACGCCGGGGATTGGGACACCGCGATGGCGGTGACGCTGGATGTGCTGTCGGCCTTGGAGCCGGCAACGGTGGACGGGAGCACGAATCTGCTGGCGCTGTGGGGTGCGCTGAACTTCGAGGCCGCGTACACGGCCGCTCGGGCGGGTGAGGAAGGGCGGGCCTGGCGGTACTGGGATCGCGCGGATCGGGTGGCGCAGCGTCTGCCGCAGGGCTTTTACCAGCCGCAGACGTCGTTTTCCCGGGTCATCATGGGTGCTCATGCGGTGACCGTGGCGGTGGAGTTGCAGAAGTCCGGCGAGGCGGTGCGGCAGGCTCGCCGCCACGATGCGGCGGCGATCCCGTCGAGGCCGCGTCGGGCACGCCATCTGATCGAGGTCGCGCGGGCGCACTACGGCAAGGACGACACGGAAGCGACCGTGGCCACGCTGCGGCAGGCGTACGAGTCGTCCCCGGAGACGATCCGCTACAACGGGTACGCCCGACAGATCACCTTGGACCTGCTCGACGGACCGGGTGCCACCCGGGATGACGCCCGTGACCTCGCGGTCCGAGTCGGACTCGTCTCGTGATCCAGAGGTAGGAACCTTACCCATTCCACCGCCCAACCGACCGTAGCTTCTCGCTCACGGGATGCGGCGGGCGGTGCGAGTCACGCCCGGTCGCCGCGTTCCCCTCAATCAGAGGGCGACGAGGCTGCCCTCGTGAGCGACGAGGGAGGGTACGTGCGGCGCGTCTCGTACGACGAGTACCTGTCGGCCACCGCGTTGACGTTTGCGCGGCGGCATCGACCCGTGTGGTCGTGGCAACTGTGGCGGCGGGTCTGCCGGTGCGGAGCCGACCTGCCGTGCCGTGCTCGGCACCGTATTCCGATCAACCGGGGCCACTGGCCGCAGGAGGGCGAGCAGTGACGGGCGGTCCGGAGCGGATGATCCTCGCGGTGCACGTCCGAGGGCTCGACGGCATGTGCGCCGGCTGTCGCGCGTGGTGGTCACGACTGTCGCCGTACCCGTGCTGGCAGGTGGAATGGGCGACCAGCCGGCAGGCCCACGCGAGCGTGGCCCAGTTCCTGAGCGGTGTGCGGTGACTACCCACGGCCCGGTGTTGCCGATCGTTGCCCTGCCCGGGGGGCTACCGATGTACGGCGTTCTGTGCGAGCTGAAGGGTGGCGGCGATGAGGCGGGCTGGTTGCAGCCCTTGTTGTGCTAGCTTTCTTCGGCGCCCTTGCTGGCATGAGAGGAGGTGGGACCGTGGTCACGATGACTGTCACGTGCTTCCACCCGACCACGAGGGCGTCGAGGGTCTGAACGGGAGCGCATCGCTACCCGGAAGGAACCCCATGACCGACCTCGTCATCCGCCCCCTCGCCGTGGGGGAGGAGGATCTCTTCGAGTCCCTGCCCGATCCTGGCCTGGTTGGGTTCGCCGCCTTCGGCGACACCTACGCCGACATGGCCGCAGCTGGTCAGTACCGTCCGGGGTGGACGTGGGTGGCCCTGCGCGGCGGCGTGGTGGTCGCTCGTGCCGCCTGGTGGGCCGGCCCCAACGACGACGAGCCGCTGGCCCTGGACTGGTTCGACTTCACCGACGTGGACGCCGCAGTGCGGTTGCTGCGCACGGCGCCGTTGCGCGCCGAGTACTCCCTGATGCTGCCCACCGGTTGGCGCGAGGATCCCGCGGTCCGGCGGCAAGCCCGCTCCCGCATCGACGCGGCCACGGCCGCCGGCCTGTCGCTGCTGGTCGAGCGTTACCGATACCGATGGGCGCCGGACTGCGGCGTTCCCCGACGTCCGGCTCGCCTGGAGTTTCGGCCCGAGCCCGATGACGCGGTGATCCTTGACGTCTTCCGCCGGGTACATCAGGGCAGTCTCGACGCCCACGCACGCCGCACCATCGCCAGGTCCGGGCTGGACGCGGCCTGCCAGGATGCACTGGACTACCTGCGCTGGAAGCCGAGCCCTCGCGACTGGTGGCGCCTGGCCTACGACCCTACGGGGGACCTTGTTGGCCTGAGCGTCCCCAGCCGCAACTACGGCGATCCGGTCATCGGTTACATCGGTGTGGTGCCCGAGCACCGTGGCCACGGATACGCCTACGATCTACTCGTCGAAGCCACGCACATGCTCGTCGACGAGGGGGCGGAGCACATCGTGGCCGGTACGGACCAGACCAACTTCCCCATGGTCGCCACCTTCGCGAGGGCCGGCTATCCGATCGCCCAGGAACGCGTCGACCTGATCTGAGCGGGAGCGGACCAGGCCATCACTGACGGACATCCGTGGTGGTGGGGGCGGGCGGTGTCAGCGGCGTTCAGCAGTCGGCGGAGTTCCGGGATCGATAGTGAGATCCCAGCCGGAGGGGGCATCGTCGTCGTTGGGCGTGAGCGTGGGCGTGTACCAGGTGGCGGCGGGCCGGCCGGCGTGTTCCCACTGGTTGAGCCAGCTCCGCAATGCTGCGAGGGATGGGGAGTGTGGGCTGTCGGCGATGATGGTGGAGTTGGTCAGGATCATGGCCGCTGAGGAGGCGGTGGTGTGGCCGATGCCGCGTACGCCGTTGTGGAGAGCGGCGACGCTGCGGTTGTGGCCGGCGGCGACGACCGAGTAGGCCGTCCACGACAGCCAGTCCAGCGGTGATCCGTTGTAGGTTTCGGTGTGCTGGGGATTCAGTAGCAGATGCAGTGCTGTCCGGGCGCCGGTGTGCTGTTGGTCGTCGCGGTCGCGCCAGCCTATGGAGATCCAGGCGGGTTCCGGTTGTTGGTGGATGTGGTCGACCCAACGGCCGGGGATGGTCAGCGCGTCTTCTACGGCGCTGGCGGTGCTCTGGGCGTAGCCGCCGAAGGTCATCGTGTCGACGCGTGGTTGTCCTGTGGTCAGGCTGATGGTCGTGATCAGGGTGGTGGATGGCTGCGCGGCGATGGGTAGGCAGGTGACGATCCGGCCGTCGGGGGTCAGTTGGTCCACCCACGCGCGTGGTAGCCGCGGCGGTGTGCACCATGCCACTATCCGTTGGTAGGGGGCGTGCGGCGGGTAGCCAGCCATACCGTCGACTACGTGGCACGTGATGCTTGTCAGCCCGCGTTGGCGGTGTAGCCGGTCGGCCCAGCTGATCAGGTGTTCGCTGATGTCGATGCTGGTCACGCGACCGGACGCTCCGGCCAATGCGGCCAGCAGCGCGCCGGAGTATCCGGTCCCGGTGCCGATCTCCAGCACGCGAGCGCCTTCAACGACGTCGAGTGCGATCACCTCACGGTGGATCGACTCGGAGGTGGAGCGGTGCAGAGTCTCACCGCGGTGCTCGTTGTGGACGTAGTAGTGCTCGGGCACAGCGCGGAATACGACTGCGAGGTCCACCGTCCTGCACTACTCCCATTCCATCCGGCGGGGCGTTGACGAGATCAAGCACAGCAGGAGGCGTGATACGCCCTCCCTGACCTGCACTGACGACGTGGGCGGTGCCATAGCGGCGGATCAGCTCATGGCCCAGACGTCGTCATCGTCTGGGTGGACGTTAGCGGCAGTCTGAGCTGCTCCGAAAGTCGGACGCGCAATCATCGAGGCCGCCTCTGAACTGGTGGGTGAACGTCGGATAAGCCGTCGGCGCGGATGTCGCCGTCCGCGCCGGGAGGGATCACGGGTCGGTACGACTCGCGTGGTCGTCGGACTGGCGCTGACAGCGGGGCTGGACGTGTGTGACACCCGATCCCGTGCTGCGGAGCCGCCCTGTGGTGTCGGCGCGTTCGAGGCGGTGGTGGTGGTTACGGTCCGGGTGGGCGGCGGGGGTATCGGTCGGTGACGGCGCGGATGTCGGCGACGGCGTCGCGCCAGTGCATCGACTGGCGTTCGGTGCCGAAGTGGAGGTGTTCGGCGCAGAACCAGTAGGCGTTTTCCGGGTGGCCGACCCAGTGTGCGACTTCGCGTTTGGCGAATGCTGCTGCTGGGGCACTGCCACCGACAACAGCATCTTGGATGACAGATCCAAAATCACCTGCAACTTCGGAGGTGGCTCCTCGGGCGGACCGTGGACCTGGAACTACGACAAACGCCAGCGGGCTCGGCTCGGTCCGCTCGGTCATGTCCACGGTGAACAGCGAAGGCGTCAACAAGGGGCCATACTTCGACCAGGCTGTCGTTGACGCGATGAATGCCGCCAACGCTGATTGGTAAGCTGAACTGATGAGAATGCGGCCACCACTTCCACAGGCTGCCTGGCTGCTGGCTGTGGTGGCCGCACTGAGCGCCTGCGCCTCCGCAGCCGAGCCCGGCAGCGACACGTCAGGCGTCCGAGCACCGACCGGACCAACACGGCCAGAGGTGTTGCCGACCCGGAGCGACCTGATCGACGCGCAGGTTGTTCAGTGGCGCGACTGGCGCAGTGTTGACGATCGGACCCTTGAGGTCACCGTGACGGCCGGACCCGCCGACTGTTACGGCGCCGAGCCGGAAGTGACAGAGAGCGAAACGGCGGTGCGCCTCCGGGTCCGCGTCGGACTGCTACCCGAGGCAGCCGGCAAGGACTGCCCAGCAATCGCCAAGGAATCGGTGGTCCCGGTGCGACTCACCTCCGCCCTGGACAGCCGCAAGGTCGAACCTTTGAGCTGACGCCAGCTCGGTAGGCGAGTCGGTCGCTTGTCCGGCTGCCCAAGCGCCGCCTGATCCGCGCAGTGGACTGGCCGAGTATCTGCCTGGTCGTGGCGAGCCTCCGTCGTCCGAGTCGCACGAACTGGTGTGAATTGTCGAGGCTTCCAGATCCCGGGTGGGATTTTGAGAATTTGTGAACGCGCTGGCAACACTGCTGGCGCAGAGACCGAACATCCGGGCTCGACCATCGGGGTGTGACGGCGACCGAGACGCACTGTCCCTACTGCGCATTGCAGTGCGGCATGACGCTGACGCCGAGTATTCCTCGGGTCCGGTTGGAGCCGCGTGACTTCCCGGTAAACCGGGGCGGTCTGTGTGCCAAGGGTTTCACCGCGGCGGAGCTGCTGGATCATCCGGATCGGCTGCTCGCTCCGCTGGTGCGCAAGGACCCCGCGGACCGGCGGAGCCCGCTGCGCGAAGCCGGCTGGGACGAGGCCCTCTCATTGATCACCACGGCTGTCCAGGCCGCGCAGGAGACGTACGGCCGGGACAGTGTCGGCGCGTTCGGTGGCGGTGGGCTGACCAACGAGAAGGCGTACACGCTGGGCAAGTTCGTGCGGGTTGCGCTGCGGTCGTCGTCGATCGACTACAACGGCCGTTTCTGCATGTCGTCGGCAGCGACAGCGGTGAACCGGTCGCTCGGTGTGGACCGTGGCCTGCCGTTTCCTCTAGAAGATGTGGCGCGGGCTCGCACGGTGTTGATCGTCGGGGCGAACCCGGCCGACGTGATGCCGCCGGCGATGCAGTATTTCGATGCGGGACGGGCGTCCGGGGCGCGGCACATAGTGGTCGACCCGCGTCGCACAGCCACCGCCGCTGGCGCACATCTGCACCTTCGACCGCTACCCGGGACCGATCTTGCGCTGGCCAACGGCTTGCTGCACATCGCAATTCGGGGAGCCTTTGTCGACAAGAGTTACATTGCCGAGCGGACCACCGGATTCGCGGCCGTCCGTGCTGCCACCAACGCCTACTGGCCGGAGCGTGTCGAGCGGATCACCGGCGTACCGGAGGCGCTGTTGCGTCAGACGGTACGCCTGCTCGCTGCGGAAGGACCCGCGATGATTCTCACCGCACGCGGGGCCGAGCAGCACAGCAACGGTACCGACACCGCGCAGGCTTACCTGAACCTGGCACTGGCCCTCGGTCTGGTAGGCCGGCCGTACTCCGGCTACGGCACGATCACCGGGCAGGGCAACGGGCAGGGCGGCCGGGAACACGGCCAGAAGGCCGACCAGCTGCCCGGTTACCGCCGAATCGACGACCCGGCCGCGCGAGCACACGTCGCCGACGTGTGGGGGATCGACCCCGGCGACCTTCCCGGCCCGGGCCGGTCCGCGTACGAGATGCTCGACCGTCTCGGTACCGCCGGCGGAGTGCGGGTGCTGCTCGTGATGGCCAGCAACGTGGCGGTCAGCGCACCACACAGCAATCGGGTCCGCGCCCGGCTCGCCGCCCTGGATTTCCTGGCCGTGTCCGACATCTTCCGTTCGGAGACCGCTGATTTGGCCGACGTTGTCCTGCCCACCGCGCAATGGGCCGAGGAGGAGGGCACGATGACCAACCTGGAAGGCCGCGTGTTGCGGCGCAGGCGGGCGCTGGACCCGCCGCCCGGGGTGAAGTCCGACCTTGAGGTGCTCGTTGAGTTGGCCGACCGGCTGGGCCGAGGCAGGTTCTTCTCCAGCGACCCGCGCGTCGTCTTCGATGAGTTGCGCCGCGCCAGTGCCGGCGGGATCGCCGACTACGCCGGAATCACGTGGGACCGCATCGAGCGTGAGGACGGCGTCTTCTGGCCCTGCCCGGCCGAGGGTCATCCCGGCACGCCGAGGCTGTTTGCCGAGAGCTTCCCGACACCTTCGGGCCGGGCACGGTTCATCCGGGTCGAGCACCGCGATCCGGCCGAAATGCCCGACCGGGAGTTCCCTTACGTGCTGACGACCGGCCGCAACATGCAGCACTACCAGAGCGGCACCCAGACCCGCCGGGTGAAGTCGCTGAACGTAGCCCGGCCCGAACCGTGCGCCGAGATCCACCCGGACCTTGCCCGGCGGCATGGCATCGCCGACGGTGACCTGGTCGAGCTGCGCAGCCACCGCGGCACCGCGGTGCTGCGGGCTCGCCTGTCCCACGGGATCCGTCCGGACACGGTCTTCGCCCCGTTTCATTGGCCCGGCGCGAACGCACTGACCAACCCGGCACTCGACCCGCATTCCCGGATGCCCGCGTTCAAGGTGTGCGCGATCGCCATTACCCGGTACGAGGAAGGAACCGATTAGTCATGCAGTCTGTTCCCCGTTTCCTACAAGGATTCTTCTCTTTCGCAGGCAAAGGCATGGACCAGCCGACGCCCCTGGCCTCGGAGTTGTCCTACGTCGTGCCGTCCGGAGCGACCGCGCAGGCTGTCTACTTCCGGGCTGGCAACGCGGCCGACGAACTGGTGTGTGTCGTGCTGATGCGCGACGGCGCGCCGATGCGCTATTTCCCGATCGGCGCCAGGGGAGATGTCCACGTGCCGCTGCGGGTGCTGGAGGACCTGGCCGCAGGCACGGGTGTGGAGTTGTGGCTCGCGGCACCCGCCGGGCTCACCGGCACCGTCGTCATCGACTTCGGCCTCGTGGAGGTCTGATGGCGCCCCGCCTTGTGGTCATCGGAAACGGCATGGCCGGCGCCCGCACCGTCGAGGAGATCCTTGCCCGCGGCGGCGACTTCGACATCACCATGTTCGGGGACGAGCCGTACGGCAACTACAACCGGATCATGCTGTCCAACGTGCTCGCCGGCGTCGAGGACGAGTCCGGGATCTTCCTCAACGACCTGTCCTGGTACGCCGAGAACGGCATCACCCTGCACACGGGGACCCGGATCGAGCGCATCGACCGCTTCGCCAAGGCGGTGTACGCCGCGGACGGCACCGCCACGCCGTACGACAAGCTGGTCATCGCCACCGGTAGCCGTGCGTTCGTCCCCCCGATCACCGGTCTCCATCGGCCCGGACGCGGCTACCACCAGGGCGTCTTCGTCTTTCGCACGCTCGATGACACCCGCGCCATGATCCGGTACGCGAAGGAGCATGAACGGGCCGTGGTCATCGGCGGTGGCCTGCTCGGCCTGGAGGCCGCCCGCGGCCTACAGACCCACCTACCACACGTCACCGTCGTGCACGCCGCCGGTCATCTGATGAACGCTCAACTCAACGAGGCTGCGGGTAGAACGCTCCGGGCGACGCTGGAATCGCGGCTCGGCTTCGAGGTGGTGGTCGGCGCATCGACCACCGAGATTCTCGGCAAGCACTCGGTGACCGGGGTCAAGTTCGCCGACGGCCGCATCGTGCCCTGTGATGTCGTCGTGGTTGCCGCGGGTATCCGCGCCAACGCCGAGGTGGCGGCGGCCAGCGGCCTGGTGGTGGAACGGGGCATCGTGGTCGACGATCGGATGCGGGCGCTGGACGAGGAGGACATCTACGCGGTCGGCGAGTGCGCGCAGCATCGCGGTGAGGTGTACGGCCTGGTGGCTCCCCTCTGGGAGCAGGCAAAGGTGCTCGCCGACCAGCTCACGGGAGCGAATCCGCACGCCGAATACCACGGCTCACAGGTGGCCACGAAGCTCAAGGTTGCCGGCGTGGACGTGGCCGCGATGGGCCTGAAGGGGCCGGAGCGCCCGGGTGATGAGGAGATCACCTACGCCGAGCCTCAGAAAGGCGTCTACCGGACGATCGTCATCCGGGACGGCCGGCTGGTGGGTGCCACCCTGGTGGGTGACGTGCGCAAGGTGGCCTTCCTGATGCAGGCATTCGACCGTGGCCTGGCACTGCCCGAAGAACGCGCCGGTCTGCTGTTCGAGCTGGGTGGCCCGGCCGCCGAGGTCGACGTGGCTGATCTTCCCGATGACGAGCAGATCTGCAACTGCAACGGGGTGTCCAAAGCCACCCTGAGGGCGTGCGTCGATTCTGGCTGCCGGACCGTCAGCGGGGTCATGGACCGCACCCGGGCCGGCAAGGGCTGCGGAACGTGCAAGCCGCTGGTGCAGCGGGTCGTCGAGTGGGCCGCCGGCGGTGAGACCGAGGAGGATCCGGCCGCCTCGTACTACGTGCCGGGTGTGCCGATGCCGAAGTCGGAGTTGATGGAGGCGATTCGGCGTCACCGGCTCACGTCGGTGTCCTCGGTGTTCGCCATGCTCGGCGGCGAGGAGGACGCGAAAAGCAAGATGGGCCTGGCGTCGCTGCTGAAGATGATGTGGGGGGCCGAGTACGTTGACGAGCGGGACGCCCGCTTCATCAACGACCGGGTGCACGCCAACATCCAGCGCGACGGTACGTTCTCGGTCGTGCCGCAGATCAAGGGCGGCGTCACCACTCCGGCGCAGCTCAAGCGGATCGCCGAGGTGGCCGAGCGGCACGACGTGCCGATGGTCAAGCTCACCGGCGGCCAGCGGATCGACCTGCTGGGCGTTCCGAAGGAGAAGCTGCCGCAGATCTGGGCCGAGCTCGACATGCCGAGCGGATACGCGTACGGGAAAAGCTTCCGCACCGTCAAGACCTGCGTCGGCTCCGATTTCTGCCGCTTCGGCGTCGGTGACTCGACCGCTCTCGGTATCGCCATCGAGGAGCGTTATCAGGGCATCGAGGGGCCGGGCAAGATGAAACTCGCGGTCACCGGCTGCCCGCGCAACTGCGCCGAGGCGTACGTGAAAGATCTCGGCGTTGTCGCTATTGACGGCGGCAAGTGGGAGATCTATGTCGGCGGCGCGGCCGGGGCGCACGTGCGCAAGGGTGATCTGCTCGCCGTCGTCGACTCGGCCGACGAGGTGATCACGCTGACCGGGCGATTCCTGCAGTACTACCGGGAGAACGGCAACTGGCTCGAACGCACCTACGCGTGGGTGCCCCGGGTGGGCATCGAGAAGATCCGCGCGGTGGTCGTCGACGACGCCGAGGGAATCGCCGCGGATCTCGATGCGCGGATGAACGAGGCGGTGGCCGCCTACGCCGACCCGTGGAAGGAACGGGCCGAGCCGGTCACACCCGGCCAGTTCCGCACCTCGCTGCCGCTGACCGTGCTGCCCCAGGTTCCGGTGAGCTCATGACGCCGATTGCCTCTGTGCGCGACATCCCGCCCGGCGAGGGACGCACGTTCGTGGTGGACGGGCGGATGGTGGCTGTCTTCCGGCTGCGCGACGGGTCGGTCCGGGCGACCGAGGCGGTGTGCCCCCATCGCGGCGGTCCCCTGGCGGACGGGCAGGTCGACCTCCGTCAGGTGCTCTGCCCGCTGCACCTGAACGCGTGGGACCTCACGACCGGCCGTTCGCTCAGCGGCCAGCCCGACCTGACCGTATATCCGGTGCTGATCGACGGCGACACCATTCTGCTTGACACCACCGACTGACGATCATCGCCGGAAAATAACCTACCGGCTGTCTTGCTGCGACCTTCCGAAAGCTCATTTGAACCATTTTCCCGGGAGTGAGGAAATGGCCGAAGAAACCATTGTCAGAAGTCCGTCGACCGACCCTGAAATCACCGCGACCCGGGGCCGGTGGATCACCCATTGGGAACCCGAGAACCCGCATTTCTGGGCGACCGTCGGCCGCCGTGTCGCGCAGCGCAACCTCGTGTTCTCCATCCTGGCCGAGCACATCGGCTTCTCCGTGTGGCTGCTTTGGAGCATCGTCGTGGTGCGGCTGAGTACCACCGGCTGGAATCTCAGCGTCAGCCAGGCACTCTGGCTCACCGCGGTGCCCAGCGGCGTCGGCGCCCTGCTGCGGCTGCCATACACCTTCGCGGTGCCGGTGTTCGGCGGCCGTAACTGGACGGTCGTCTCGGCCCTCCTGCTGATCGTCCCGTGCGGCGGTCTCGCCTGGGCCGTCGACCGTCCCGAGATCGGTTATCCGGCGTTGCTCGCGATCGCCGCGACGGCCGGTGTCGGCGGCGGCAACTTCGCCTCCAGCATGGCCAACATCTCCTTCTTCTACCCGGAGAAGGAGAAAGGGTGGGCGCTGGGACTCAACGCGGCCGGCGGCAACATCGGCGTCGCCGTCGTGCAGTTCCTGGTGCCCAAGGTGATCGTTCTCGGCGGCGGAATCGCGCTGGCCCGGGCCGGGCTCATGTACGTACCGCTGGCCGTGATCGCCGCCGTTCTCGCCTTCATGTTCATGGACAACCTGGCCGAGGCGAAAGCCGACGTGAAGCCGGTCTGGTCGTCGTTGCGGCACTCCGACACCTGGATCATGTCGTTCCTCTACATCGGCACGTTCGGCTCGTTCATCGGCTACTCGGCTGCCTTCCCCACCCTGTTGACCAGTGTGTTCAACCGCCCGGACATCGCGCTGCAATGGGCGTTCCTGGGCGCCGGCATCGGTTCGCTGGCCCGCCCGCTCGGTGGCCGGCTCTCCGACCGCGTCGGCGGTGCCCGGGTCACCGTGGCCAGCTTCGCGGTGCTGGTCGTCGTCTCCTATCTCGGGCTCTGGTCCGTCCAGCATGCCCAGCTCGGCGTATTCTTCGTCAGCTTCATGCTCCTGTTCATCGCCACCGGCGTCGGCAACGGCTCCACCTATCGCATGATCTCGAAGATCTTCCGGGTCAAGGGCGAGGACCAGGGCGGCGCACCCGAGACCATGCTGGCAATGCGCCGGCAGGCCGCCGGGGCGCTGGGCATCATCTCCTCGGTCGGCGCCTTCGGCGGCTTCCTGGTGCCCATCTGCTACGCCTGGGCCAAGTCCGCCTCCGGCACCATCAAACCGGCCCTCACGTTGTACGTCGGCTTGTTCGCGGTGATGCTGATCGTCACCTGGGTCGCCTACCTGCGCCGTGGCTCGCGGATGGCCCAGGCAGGAATTTGAGAGACCCGACCCGCAGGTCACCGCAGCTGCCACCGGTCGACCCGGCGTGCGTCGGATTCACGCGCCAGGCCGTCGGTGACACACTCGTGACGCCTGCGCAGCCGGATGACCGCGGCGTTCCGCGCCGACCGCCGACCGCCGACCGCCGACCGCCGACCGCCGTACCGAGCCATCGCCGCGCTCGTTAGCGGCGTCAACCTCCAGGTTCTCGCCGACCCGGCCGGGCGGCTTACCTCGGCTTCAGCCGCACTACCCGGTGCCGGTCGCCATCTGACCAACGCCGCACCCACGGTCTGATCGAGTCTCCTCGATCGGCTGATGATCGTCGTGGTGCTCCCGGATCTGTCGAGTGCAGCGTCCACCACGGAGGTCATGGGGGCATGAAGAGGTCTCTTGCCATTCGCTCTACACCGGTGTAGGAACTGTATTGGCTGCTGTGAATATGGTTCGTCGCGGCTGTCGGGATGGTCTCGGTGGCCGATCTCGATGGTGAGGGCGTGTCGATGCGGCAGGCCTTGACTCGCTGAGAGGAGCAGCAACGCGATGTCACACAGCAGTGGCCCCCGAATGACCAGCCTTGTCGCAGCCGCGGCTTTGGTGGTGTCAGTCATCGCGGCCGCCCCGGCGGCTGCCGCGACCGACACGTGGCATTCGAACGACGACGTCTATCACTACTTCAAGGTGCCGCAGTCGCAGGCCAGCGGCATCGTCGGCGGAACGCCGGCAACGCTCGAACTGGAAGCGAACATCGGCCCGAGCGGCACCTGGTCGGCGCTCGCGCTCGACCCGAGCGGCTCGGACTACGCCGCGAACGTCGGTCCGCTCGAGCCCGGGCTTTACTACTACCAGTACACCGCGACCATGCAGGACAGGTCGAAGGTGTCCTTCCGCCAGCCCGGCAGCCCGGTGGCGGTGACGTCGAAGCCAAACTGGAACACCTTCTTCGTGCCGGGTGAGTCGGTCGCGTGGATGGACGACATCGCTGCGGGCGGGACGGTGGAGGAACTGTCCTACCCGAGCGCAGCGGCGGCGGAGGGCCGCACCGCCCTGGTGTGGACGCCGCCCGGCTACGACTCCGCTCGGGCCGAGGCGTACCCGGTCCTGTACCTGCTGAGCAGCGAGGGTCAGACCGCTCGTGAGTGGCTGGAACTTGGCCGGGCGAAGCAGATCCTCGACAACCTGGTCGCAGACAGGGACGCCAAGCCGATGGTGGTCGTGATGGCTGACGCCAATTCCGCCGACCCCCGCGCCGAGCTGCTCAACGCCATCGTCCCCGCAGCACGGGCCGGCTACAACATCTCGTCTCGGCCCAAGAGCCAGGCGCTGGCCGGTGTCGCCACGGGTGCCGAGCAGGCGATCAGCATCCTCCGCAGCGACCCCGGCGCATTCGCCTACGTCGGCTCCTTCTCCGGCTCCGTCGACGGCCCGATCACCAGGGCGGAGGCCAAGGCGATCAACAAGGGCACCAAACTGCTCCGGGCGTACGTCGGCAACACGCTCGATCCGACCTACAACGACAACTACGACCTGCTGGTGAACCTGAAGAAGTCCCGAGTGAAGTTCGAGTTCGACGGCGTCAACCCCGACGACGGCGCCACCTGGGACGCGTGGCGGGAAAACCTGCGAGACTTCGCCGCTCGGCTCTTCGGACAGAAGGTCGTCCGCCACGGCGCCAGCAAGGGACACCGCGCGCTTACCCGACCGTACGAGCCCCCCGCGGCCGGGTCGATCACGACCCCGCACATCGACCGGTACGGCATCGTCACGTTCGAGACCGGCACCCAGTGGGCCGGCGCCAAGGACGTCACGATCTGGGGCAACTGGGCTCCGAATGGCCAATGGTTCCGGATCCCGATGAACAAGCAGCCCGACGGCCGCTGGCGAACGGCGATCGGACCGCTCGACGGCTACTACTACTACCGGTACGTGGTCGACGGCGTCGACATGAAGGACCCGGCCGACACCGTCAACACCCACGTGATGGAGTCGCAGCTTTTCGTGCCGGGGAAGTCCGATGCGATGCTGGCCGACGTACCCGAAGGCAGGGGCGGCACGGTCTCGCTGATGACCTACGACGGAGGCCAAGGCGCAGAGCGCTACGCGTACGTCTGGACACCGCCAGGCTACGATCCTGACCGCGAAGCTGCCTACCCGGTGATGTACCTGTACCACGGCGGCGGCCAGAACTACGGCAGCTGGCTCGAGACCGGGCGGGCCAGGCAGATCCTCGACAACAGCTACCTCAACGGGACAATGGTGCCGATGGTGGTGGTCATGCCCGACCAGAACGGCGTCGACTTCTGGACCGACCTCAGCCAGCACGTGATGGCAACCGCGGCGGACAAGTACAACATCTCGACTGATCCGGATGAGCAGGCGCTCGCCGGTCTGTCGTGGGGAGCCATGAACACCCTCGGCACCTGGCTCAGCCACCCGAGCGAGTTCGCCTACATCGGTGCCTTTTCGGGGGGCCTGCTCTCCTACCCCACCGTCGACGTCCAGGCGGTCAACGAAAGCACCAAGCTGGCAAGGCTGTACTCCGGTGACGTCGACTTCACGTACACGTTCACTCAGGACACCATGGAGTGGCTGACCTCCCAGGGCATCGAATACGAGTACGCCGGCACCTGGGTCGGACCGCATGGCTTCGACATCTGGATGGCGAATCTGATCGACTTCGTGCCGCGGATTTTCGCGCCCGAGTACCGGTTCGGCGGGGTGCGGCCACCGCTGGCCGGCGACGGCTCCGACATCGTCAAAGCCGGACACCCCGTGCCGGTCAAGTTCACCCTGACCGACGCAGACGGCGACACGGTCACCGACGCGCGGCCGCGCATCTACCTCGTGAAGAAGACCGACGGTGTGGCCGGTAACCGCGTTCCGGCCACACCTGTCCGAAAGAGGGCGGACAACACCGCACGCTACAGCGCCGCAAGAAACCAGCACATCTTCCACTGGGACACCACCGGGCTCGCCCCGGGCGCCTACGAGTTGCAGATCGACCCGGTCCGCGGCTCCGTTCACGTCATCGCCCTGACCATCAACTGACCTCGCGTCACGCGGCCGGCGCGCCCCGGGATCGGGCGGGCCGGCCGCTGCGTCCTGGGGTTGTGAATGGTGCAGTCTTGTACGCTGGCCGACCATCGACGAGCGGCGGGAGGGCTGTGGCACGCAAGACCAACAGGTCGGCGACGATGCGCGACGTCGCCCGACTCGCCGGGGTGTCGATCAAGACGGTGTCCAACATCCTCAACGGCTACCAGTACGTGCGTCCGGAAACCCGCGAGCGGGTGGACGACGCGATCCGTGAGCTGGGCTACCACGTGAATGTGTCGGCGCGGAACCTGAGCCGAGGCCGGACCGGGGCGATCGCTTTGGTGCTGCCGTCGCTGCGCGTTGTGTACTTCGCCGAACTTGCGGACGCCGTCATGCGAGAGGCGTCCAGGCGAGGCCTGACCGTCTTCATCGAGCAGACCAACGCTGAGCGCGACCGCGAGTTGCGGGTACTGGACGGCAGCTACCGGTCACGCTTCGACGGCGTCCTGTACTCCCCGCTCGCGCTGGGCCAGAAAGACCTCCCGCTGTTCGACGTCGACTTCCCCCTCGTGCTCCTGGGCGAGCGGGTGTTCGACGGTGGCCTCGACCACGTCACGATGAGCAACGTCGAGGGAGCACGTGCGGCTACCGAGCACGTCCTGGACCGGGGTGCGACCACGGTAGTTCCCCTGGGAGTCAAGGACGACCCATCGCCGAGCAGCGGAACGCTGCGGTTCCAGGGCTTCCGGGACGCCCTCCAGCCACGAGGGTTCGACGTTGACCCACGCGCGATCATCGGTGTACCCGACTATTTCCACTCCACCGGCGCCACGACGATCGCTCGCATCCTTGACAGCGGCGTCAAGCCCGACGCGGTCGTGGCGTTCGCCGACACACTTGCGCTGGGTGCGCTCGCCGCCTTTCAGGACCGCGGCCTACGGGTTCCCGAGGACGTCCTGCTGATCGGCTTCGACAACATCGACGAAGCGAACTACTCCCGACCCCCGCTGAGCACCATCGAACCCGGACGCGACGTGATCGCACATCAGGCAGTCGCCCTTCTGGAAGAGCGGATCCAGCTCCAACTCGACGGTGTGCCGCGAGAGGAACAGCCGACCCCCCGGAGGATAGTCGTCGACTTCGAACTGATCCAGAGGCAGTCGACGCTGCGCTGAGGCCGTCCTGCCACACCGGTTGCGCAATTGCTGCGGTGGCAGCCGTCGGCGTACTGCTGTGACTGGCACATCTGGGCCGTGAACTGGGGAACGCGGTTCTTGTTCTGCCACGTACGGTCCACACAGCTCAGGTGTCGCCGTGTCCCCCTCAGTCAGTGAACAGCCGGTCGAGCGCTTCCTGTTCGAGGTCGCACCAGCGCTGGGCGTCCTTCAGCGCCTTGGCGATCTCTTTCTCGTCGAGGTGGTGAGCGCCCTCTTCGCGGATGCACGCGATGTTGAAGGGCCCGCCGACCGACGGCGAGGTCAGGTCCAGCGCCTCCAGCACCCGTATGACGCCCACTACGCCGTACTCGACGGTACGGGTGGTCATCCGGAAGTGGGACAGCAGCGCGCCGGCCTGCTGGGCCATGGGTGCGCCGGAGCCGATGGCGTGGAAGCCCACGTCCTCGTAACGGCCGATGAGCCCGTTGGGGTTGATCTCCACGATCCACGGCGCGCCCTGGCTGTAGCCGGCCGCGAGCAGGTACGCCGACACCCCGCCGCCGTCGCCCTCGCCGGGCACGTCCGGGAGGTAGTTCTCGTAGTGCTTCTTGAAAACGGGCAGGACGCGCTCCTGCAACTCACCGCCGATGTCGGGTGCTTCGAGGATGGCGGTGGCCGAGTCCTGGAGCAGAGGGCGCAGGTCGTTGAGTACTCCCCGTGCGCCGCTGCCGCCCCAGGCGGCGCAGGAGCCCAGCGGGTGCAGCTTCCGGGCGGGGAAGCTCAGACCGCGGTCACTATCGGTGATCTGGGAGTCAGCGCCGATCACCACCCCGTCGCTGCAGACAACGGCGAGTACGACGGTCATGGGGTCCTCCTGGGCAGGGGGTAGGGGAGTCGGGCGCGAGGTACCCGACATCCGGCCTGCCTACACCCCGACAGGTGGCGGCCCTCCGCTGCCCCGGACCGAGAGCCGCCTTCGGCCCGCACAGGAGCGGACTTCCGTCCAACCGGACCCCCCCAATATGCGAGAACTTCAAGCGCGAGGAACAGCCTGCCGAGAGTTCAAGATCCGGGCAACTTCCCTGCTCTTGCCGTCTCGGGCTCGGTCGAGGCAGCAACAACAGGGGAGTTGCCCGGATCTTGGGTTCGGCAAGGGAGCGTCGGCGAGCCAGATCGCGCGGGCCAGGTTGATGCCGCCGTCGCCCTGCACGGTCTCCAGGATGACGGCGGCCGGTAGGTCATGCCGGCGGGATAGCCGTTCGGGCGAACGGGCCGGGAGCGGTGAAGGCGTAGTCCGCGAACCGCGTGCCGATCCGCTGATGAGCCTCGGCGCTCGGGTGGAGGCCATCCGGTAGCGGAAGTTCGGTGGCGTCGGCTGGGCCGTACAACGCGGTGCCGTCGAGGTAGTGCAGGTTCTTGTCGGCGGCGCGGCGGTCGGCCAGCGAGCGCAACTCGCGCCGGATGACCTGGAGCGTCAGCCGTCCCAGCGTGACGTCCCCGGGCGTGCCGGTCGCGACGAAACGTACCTGGTCGGTGCCGATCGACTCGGGGTCGATCGCCCCCGGGCCGGGGGTTTCCTCGTGAATTCCGCAGAACAGCGGTGAGATCAGCAGCAGCGGGATGTCGGGGTGGCCGTCGCGGATCGTGTCGAGGAAGCCGTGGACGGCGGGAACGAAGGTGCGTAGCCGCATCCCGTCGAGGTTCACCACGTTGATGCCGAGCTTGACGCTGATGAGGTCGGCCGGGGCGTCGCGGATCACGCGGGCCAGGAACTGGTCGACGAAGGCGCTGCCGCCCAGACCGAGGTTACGCAGCTCGACCCCGGCCCGGCGGGCGGCGACGGCCGGCCAGATCTCGCTGGGCGCGAGGGCGTTCGAACCGTGACTGATGGAACTGCCATGATGTACCCACAGCGGCAGCGCGGCGTCGTCCGGCTCGATCGGGGCGTCGGCCCGCAGGTCGACCAGCTCCATGCTCTCGTTGTGCGGCAGCCAGATCTCGATCCGGTGCCGGCCGGCGGTCAGCCCGGAAACGGTGGTCGTGTGCGCCTGCCCGGGATGGAAGGCGCTTTGGCCGCTGGTGAGATCGACCGCGATCCGGTCGCCACCGCCCAGCGTGTCGCGGGCGGCGAGCACGCCGTCGACGTACACGTCGATGCGGCCACGCGGCCGGTCGGCGCCCAGGTAGGCGACCCGGGTCGGGTGGGTCACCAGCTCCAGCGTGCTCGCCGCAGTCCGGAAGACGACGCGTACGCCGGACGGCTGGCTCTCCATCGCGAGCAGCTGGCCGTCCGGGAACTGCTCCCGTACCCACGTCGGCAGCCGGTGCGGCCGGATGCCGCGCGGAGTGAGTTCGGCCTCGGCGACGCCACGGAGAAGATCGGACGGGACGGACATCAGTGGTTCCCTTCAGTGGGCCAGAAGCGGAAGGCGGTGTCGAGCGCGCTCAGCGCTCGTTGCCAGGAGACGTCGGCGGGGGGTTCGCGGTGCCCGAAGCTGCCGGCCACCTCAAGTGCCAGGAAGCCGTTGATGGTCGCGCCGAGCAGCCGGGTCGCATGCACGAGCTCGGTCTCGGGCAGCTGGTAACCACGGAGCATCGCCAGCGTGAGCGCGACCAGCCTGCCGGCCGCGCCCGACCGCACGGTCGTCGCCGCCGCCGGACGTTGCAGGGCGGCCCAACGGCCGGGAAACCGGCGGGCGTAGTCGCGGTGTGCGTCGGCGAGAGCGGTGAGCGCGTCTCGCTGTGAGCGGCCGCCGATGGCGATCGCGATCCGATCGGCCAGCTCGCCGAGGGCGAGTTCCTGGACGCTGTCGAGCAGCGCGGACCGGTCACGGACATGCGAGTAGAGGCTCGCGGTCTGCACGCCGAATTGGCGGGCCAGCGCCGACAGGGTGATCGCGTCGAATCCTTCCCGGTCCGCCAGCTCCGCCGCTGCGGCGATGACGATCGCCGGATTCAGGTTCGCTCGTGCCACACCCGCACCCTACACCCTGTAGACGGCAACCTAATAGATTTAGGTTGACCGTTCGTGCGCGCGGGGTTGGCGTCCGTGGCGGGCCGGCACGGTGGCGGCTTGTGACCTCTGCCATATTGACAATCGTCGGCCGGATGTCGATCCGCGTCCTGCGGCGACCGTGGCCTTCCCGGTGACCTCGCCATTCACGCGCGCAGACGGGAACGGCGCAGACGCCTGTCTTCCTAGTCAATACGATCACGTCCCGAATGGTATTACCGACGACATTTTCCGGTAACCCTGGACCGTGGCGTAGTCGCTACGTTCAGCACCGGCCGGCGGAAAGCCGGAAAATGATCTGAAAGAGGGAGCATGCGCAGAAAACTGATCCGGCGATTGCTTGCCGGGGTCACTGTGGGGGTGGTGCTGGCACCGCTCGCCACGTCGTCCGCGTCTGCGGCCCCGACCGTGGACGTGCAGTGGACGCCGTGTGAGCAGGACGCCAGCGCCCTGTGCGGCGCCCTGGAGGTACCTGTCGACTGGGCCGATCCGAACGGGCCGACCATCGAGTTGGCGCTGGCCAAGCGGCCGGCAACGGACCCGACGGTGCGTCGCGGCTCGCTGATCGTGAATCCGGGCGGCCCCGGTGGCTCCGGCGTCGACTCGGCGCTCTGGGCCAGCTACGGTGACGAACTGCGCCGCCATTTCGACATCGTCGGATTCGACCCGCGGGGGGTGGCCCGCAGTTCACCGATCAGGTGTACCTTGGAGAAGATCAATGATTTGCCGGTCGAGCCGATCAAAACTTCAAGCGCATTTTCCCGGATGGTTTCCGCGAGTCGCGCGTTGGCGGATGACTGTCGCGCCAAGAGCGGGCCGGTATTCGACCACGTGGACACGCTCCAGGTGGTCCAGGACATCGACGCGATACGTGTCGCGGTCGGTGACGCCCAGCTGAATTTTATCGGAATGTCGTACGGCACGTTGATGGCCCAGCAGTACGCGGAAATGTATCCGAGCCGGGTACGCGCCGTCGTGGCCGACAGCGTGATGGATCACAGCCAGGACGCGCGCGGTTTCGCCGTCACCCAGGCGGCCACCGGGCAGGATTCGTTCGACGAGTTCGTCGCGGGCTGCGCCCGGTTGCCGCAGTGCGCCCTGTACGGCCGGAACATCCGTCACTTCTGGCAGCGGCTGCTCGACCGCGCCGCCCGAGGCGAGTTGCCGGACCCGGACGATCACACTTACAAGATCACCCAGCGGGATCTGGTCAACTTCGTGTTGGGCAATCTCAACTACCAGCCGTACTGGCTGGAGATCGCGGCCGAGTTGGAGCGGGTCGATGCGGGACGGCCGTCGGGGGCGTTGTCGGCGGCGCGGGAGGCGACCGAGGAACCGCCGACCGTGGTGCCCTTCGCGTACCAGGCGGTGCTCTGTCAGGACTGGAACCTGAAGGCACCCAATGTCACCCAGTGGCGGTCGATCCTCGCCGACGCGCAGCGCGTCGCACCGGATCTACCGAACCCGCCCCGGGCGTCGGCCGGCGCGATCTGCCTGGGCTGGCCGACCCCGGCGGACAACCCGCAGCGGCGGATCAACCCGACCAACGGGTCGCAGCTGCTGCTCGTCAACTCGCTGCACGATCCGGCGACCGGTTACAACTGGGCGCTCGGTGCCGCCGACCAGTTCGCCGACCATGCCGAACTGCTGACCTACGAGGGTTGGGGGCACATCGTGTACGGCCGTGTGAGCTGCGCGGACGAGGCCATTGAGGCGTACCTGATCGACCAGGTGGTGCCGGCGGAGGGCACCCGGTGCGCCGCAGCCCCGCCGCCGGGCACGACGTCGGCCCGTGGCCGGGCGCCGAGCCAGGATTCTCGCCCCGCCGCGCCGCCGCCGGTGCCATTGCGCAGTGGCCCGGCGTTGCCGACCTGGCTGTTCTGACCGACCGGGACGGGGGTGGCGGTTCTCCCAGCAGAGGGCGAGCTGCTCCCGGCTCCGGTACGCCGCGATCGCGCCAACCGCAAAGACGATCAGGCCGGTCCAGATCCAGAACCGGCACCCCACGCCGCCCGGCGGATCCGCCGGGCGGCGTGGGGTGCGGTGAGCAGTACCTCGTTCGGTCTACCGGGTGACGAACTGAGCGGCGTGCCGCCCCTGACCGGTAGGGGCACTAGCGCTGCCACGTGTCGAGGGCGTCGACCGCCGCCCGCACGAAGTCGTCCACCAGCGCGGGGTCGCCGCTGGTGCCTTCCCACCCCTCGTCGTGCAGCAGGGTCACGGCGTCGGCCACCCGCACCACGGCGATCTGTGTGGTCGTCGTCTCGCCCTCGACGAGGTCGCCCGGAAGGTTCCGCGTCGGCCGCACCTGGACGACGAGCAGTCCCTCGTCGCCGGCGTCGGGCAACCCCTCGCTGCGGACCTTCACGGTGTCCCCGTTGTCGATGGTGAAGGACGAGCAGTCGGCGAGCGTCGCGCGGAGCCGCCGGAGGTAGTCCGCCGCGCCGTCGTCCGAGAACGTGAAGATCGTCTGTGCGATCGTGCCGTACGGCACGTTGGAGGGCGGGTCACCGGGCTGCCGGTAACCGGTCATCATCGCGGCGCTTGCGGTGACCGACCGGCCGCCGGTGCCGAACCCGTCGTCGCACAATTCGGGGAGGGCGTCGGCGACGGGCATCGTGCGTGGGGGAAGCTTCCGCAGCTCCGCCGGCAGTTCGAGGAAGGCCGACTTGGGGATGACCACGGTCATATCGGCCGTGGGGGAGGCTGCGGCCGGCTCCGTCGCGGCGCCCGACGCCGACGGTGGCGGGGTGGTGGTCGTATCCGGCCCGTCGGTGGCGTCGGTGCCTCCGCACCCGGCGGTGACCGCGAGGGCACCGAGCAATGGCAGCACCAGCGCTGTGACCCGGCGTGTCCGTCCGGCCGGCTGCTTCACGTCCAAGCTCATCGCGTTCGCCCCCCTTGTCCGATTGCGGCTCTCCTGCCCACCGGCGAACCCGGCGAAACTGTCGGCCGGCGTGTCCGCCGACCGACCCCCGAGTCGAAGCCCGTGACGGACGTACCAGACGAATAGGTGGATCCGGGGTTCCACGCCGGTCGGTTCTCGGCGGCCCGGCTCAGGCCGGGACCGGCAGGTCGCCGAGTGCGCGGCCGGCCTCCCGGGCGGCCTGCAGGGCCTCGGCGTGCATCTGCGCGGCCTGCTCGGTGAACGAGTCGAGGGCGGGGTTGACGCCGACGAGGGTGAACTCGCGCTCGACCACTGTGAGGTCGGCGCCCCAGCAGTCGGCGATGATGCGGCGCAGGTACGGCGTCGCGTGGTCCCAACCCTCCCGGGGTGTGCCACCGCCGTATGCCCCGCCACGGACCGTGGCGAGCACGACCCGCTTACCCGCCAGGAACGGCTGGCCGAACGCTCGCTGGTCGGTGCTGACCAGGTCGACGTACGCCTTGAAGTGCTGTGAGACGCCGTAGTTGTAGAGCGGCACGGCGAACAGGATGGCGTCCGCGGCGAGCAGTTCGTCCACCAGTGTCGCGGCGAGGTCGACAGCATCGCGCTGCTCGGTGGTGTGCTCCTCCGGCGCGGTCATCCCGGCGGTGACCGCCGCGGCCCAGACGGTCACGGGCAAAGGATCGACGCCGATGTGGCGACGTTCGATCGCGTCACCGGGGCGCGCGGCGAGCCACTCCGCCTCGACGATGTCCGCGATCTCGCGGCTCGCCGAGCCGTGGGTGCGGATGCTGGCATCCAGCCGGAACAGGGTCACGACAACTCCAGTGCGAGTGAGGTTCAAGCTTGAACTCAACGATAGCGGAAAGAGTTCAAGCTTGAACTAAATGCGAGATGCCTCACCTGCATGGCGGGGTGCGCCCGAGGGCGGTATGCGACATGCGCGCATCCGCCCGCCGTGCGCTGGGCGGTCGCGACCCGGATTCGCGCTAGGCGATGGTGGTGTCGTGGGCGGTCATGGTGTCCTGGCGGTCGGGTTCCTCGCGCAGGATGGCGGCGTGCAGCCAGATGTCCGGGATGGCGAACCCGTCCACCAGTGTCCGCATCTGCGGGCGCAGCTCCTTGAGCAGGCCGTTCACCACGGCGGTGATCGCCTTCGAGCGGGCCGGTGTGAGCCGGCCGTGTTCCAGCAGCCACCCCTTGTGGGACTCGATGACGCTGAGTGCGTACAGGTCGCAGACGCGGGAGAGCAGCGCCCGGACCGCCGGGTCCGCGGTGTTCTCGATGCCGGCGACGAACGCCTCCAGGGTGATCCGGTCGATGTGCGCGGCGGCGGCGGTGAGGACATGGTCCTGGACGTTGTTGAAGATGTCGAAGGGACGCTCCTGCTTGCTGCTCGCGCCGTTGCGCAGCCGGCGGATGGCCCCTTCGAGCAGGTGCTTCTCACGGTCGTCGAAGATTTTGAGCTGCCAGCCCCGGTCGGTGACGGCAACCTCCTCGTCGCGGCCGGGCACGGCGCTGATCAGCTGCTGGATCAGCGACCGTGCGGCGGTGCGTTCGAGCACCATCTCCCGGACCTGCTCGGCGACGAAGGAGGCGCGACCCCAGCCGTCCAGCGAGCCGAACTCGTCCCGGTAGCCGGTGAGCAGCCCCTTGGCGACCAGTTGCAGCAGGACCGTGTTGTCGCCCTCGAAGGTGGTGAAGACGTCGGTGTCGGCCCGCAGGCCCGGCAACCGGTTCTCGGCCAGGTAACCGGCACCGCCGCACGCCTCGCGACACAGCTGGATGGTGCGGGCCGCGTGCCAGGTCTGCGCGGCCTTGAGCCCGGCGGCGCGGGATTCCAGCTCCCGCTGCTGGCGCTCGTCGAGCGGGCCGTCGCCGCCCTGCACGTCGTGCACCGCGGCGACCAGTTCGGCCTGGGCGAAGTGCAGCGCGTAGGTGGTGGCCAGGGCGGGCAGCAGCTTGCGCTGGTGGGCCAGGTAGTCGTTGAGCAGCACCTCCCGCTCGGCGTCGGGGGTGCTGAACTGACGGCGGATGTCGCCGTAGCGAACCGCGATGGTCAACGCCGACTTGGTGGCCGACGATGCGGCGCCACCCACACTGACCCGGCCACGGACCAGGGTGCCGAGCATGGTGAAGAAGCGCCGGGAGTCGTTCTCGATCGGGCTGGAGTAGGTGCCGTCCTCGGCGACCTGGCCGTACCGGTCCAGCAACAAGTCCCGGGGCACCGTCACGTGGTCGAAGCTGAGTCGCCCGTTGTCCACGCCGAGCAGGCCGGCCTTGGGCCCCGCGTCACCGATGGTCACGCCGGGCAGCGGGTTGCCCCGCTCGTCGCGGATCGGCACCAGCCACGCGTGTACGCCGTGCCGCCGCCCGTTGGTGACCAGCTGCGCGAAGACCACCGCCATCCGCCCGTCCCGGGCGGCGTTGCCGATGTAGTCCTTGCGGGCCGCCTCGTGCGGGGTGTGCAGGTCGAAGGTCTGCGTCCGGGGATCGTAGGTGCAGGTGGTGCGCAGCTGCTGGACGTCGGAGCCGTGCCCGGTCTCGGTCATCGCGAAGCAGCCCAGGATCCGGCCGGAGATGATGTCCCGAAGGTAGGCGTCGTGGTGACGTCGGGTGCCCAGGGCCGCGACCGCGCCGCCGAACAGACCCCATTGCACGCCGGCCTTGACCATCAGCGATAGGTCGACCTGCGCCAGCATCTCGGTGGCGATGATCGAGCCACCGACGTCGGATCCGCCGCCGTACTGGGTGGGAAAGGCCGACGCGGTGCCCAACTTGACGGGCAGCTCGCCGAGTAGTCGGGTGATCCGCTCACGCGCCTGGTCGCCGGTTTCGCCATAAACCGGGAGGAAACGCTCGTCGAGGTGCCTGCGGTGCGCGTTGCGGACCTCGGCCCACGGTCCGTCGAGCACGTCCTGAAGGAGGGTGAGGTCGACGGGGCCGGGTGCTGGGCTGGGCATGGCTACCTCGCAGGATGCTGGTTGGGTACAGCTCGTACCCAACCAGGGTACCGAGCCGCTACAGTGATCCGGTGAGCAATACGGCGGTGAAACGGGACACCATCGCCGCCCGCCGTGCCGGTGGCATCCCGCAGGAGCGGGCCCGGCGACGGCAGGCGATCGTGGAGGCCGCGGTCCGCGTCATCGAGGAACACGGCACCGACACAGGGCTGGGCACGGTGGCCGACCGGGCCGGGCTGCCCAGACCGCACGTGTACCGCCACTTCACCGGCAAGGACGACCTCGACCAGGCCGTCGCCCGGCACGCCGCCCGCGAGGTGAGCGCCTGGATCCGTCCGTCGCTGTCGGCCCCGGGCACCCCGCCGGAGGTGGTGCGCGGCATCGTCGGCCGGGTGTTGAGCTGGGCGGTGGCCCACCCCAACCTCTACCGGTTCCGGGCCCGCCTCGGCACCGCGTACGCCGTCCCCGAGATCACCGAGGCCGCCGTTGCCAACCTGCGTGCCGCCGGGCAGACGGCGCACCTGCCCGGGTACGTGGTGGCCAGCGCCGTCGGCATGGTCGACGCCGGCATCATCTGGTGGTTCGATCACCGGGACGAGGTCGGGCCGGAGCAGCTCAACGACTGGCTCGCCGAGCAGGTCTGGCGGGTCGTCGCCGAGGCGGCCCAGCGACCACCGTCGGCGTGGCGACCAGTGGCTCCTGTCGCGGCCCTTCCGGCAGCCCTGCCCGGCCGCTGACCGGCCGGGCAGGAACCGGCACCCGCCGCACCGGAATCCGCTTCGGCTTGCCTAACCGGCGGGAGCGCCCGTCGTCGGGCCCGCGCCGGTGACGTTGAGGGCGAGCGAGTAGACCGAGGTGGTGGCCGTCACGAACAGCAGGTTGCGCTTACGGCCACCGAAGGCGAGGTTCGAGCAGATCTCCGGTAGCCGGAGCTTGCCGAGCAGGGTGCCCTCCTGGTCGAAGCAGTGCAGCCCATCGTGGGCGGCGACCCACAGTCGCCCCTCCCGGTCGAGCCGGATCCCGTCGAACGACCCGGCGTCACAGTCGGCGAGCACGCCACGGTCCCGAAGCGTCCCGTCGGAGTCCACGTCGAAGTGCCGGAGGTGCCGGCGTCGGGTGTCGGCGATGAACAGCCGACGCTCGTCGGCCGAGAACGCCAGACCGTTGGGGCGCAGGAAGTCGTCGGCGACCCGTTCCACCCGACCGTCGGGCCGGCAGCGGTAGACGTGGCACCCGTCCAGCTCCGGATCTGCCCGGTGCCCCTCGTAGTCGCTGTCGATGCCGTAGCTCGGGTCGGTGAACCACAACGAGCCGTCGCTGGTCTCCACGACGTCGTTCGGGCTGTTGAACCGCTTGCCCTGCCACCGGTCCGCCACCACGGTCAGCGAGCCGTCCGGCTCGGTACGGGTGACCCGGCGGTGGCCGTGCTCGCACGTCACGACGCGGCCGAGGCGGTCGATCGTACGGCCGTTGGGGTAGCCGGCGGGCGTCTGGAACACGTCGCAGCGCCCGGTGATCTCGTCCCAACGCAGCACCCGGTCGTTCGGGATGTCACTGAACAGCAGGCAGCGCCACGCGGGGGAGTACGCCGGCCCCTCCAGCCAACGCCCGCCGTCGAACAGTCGTTGCATCACGTGGTCCCCGCTGACCGTCTGGAACCGCTCGTCCAGGACGTCCCAGCGGGTGGGCACGCGCTCGACCGAGTTCATCGTGCACCCCTGGCGGCCTCGGCGTTCCCGTGCTGTTCGACGGCAGTCGTCACGTACCGGATGGTACGGCGGCCTCGGGTGGGCGGCCCACGAGGGTTGGTGCGAGCGGTGGCGGTCGTGTAGCCGCCTGTTGGGGTGGCGGCCGACGTGGGTACTGGACGCGCATGTTCAACGGATTCACCGACGAGCGGGTCGATGTGGGAGAGGTGGAACTCCGGGTCCGGCACGCCGGGCATGGGCCCGCCGTGCTGCTCGTGCACGGGCATCCACGTACCGGATCGACCTGGCATCGGGTCGCCCCGCGGCTGGTGGACCACGGGTTCACCGTGGTCTGTCCCGACATGCGGGGCTACGGGCAGTCCGGCAAGGCGCGGATTCTGCCGGACCACTCCCAGCAGTCAAAGCGCGTGGTGGCGGGGGACCTGGTCCGACTCATGTGTACGCTCGGTCACGCGACGTTCGCCCCGGTCGGGCACGATCGCGGGTGCTACGTGGCACTACGCCTGGCACTGGACCATCCCGACGCCGTCAGGCGGCTGGTGGTCATCGACGGAGTGCCGATCAGCGAGGCCCTCGCCAAGTGCGACGCGACGTTCGCCCGGAGCTGGTACCACTGGTTCTTCTTCGCCCAGCCGGACAAGCCGGAACGGGCCATCGGTGCCGATCCCGACGCCTGGTACGCGGACACGGCGCGGCCGGACCGGATGGGAGTCGACAACCACCGGGAGTTCCGGCAGGCCATCCATGACCCGGCGACGGTACGGGCGATGCTGGAGGACTACCGCGCCGGGCTCGGAGTCGACCGGGCGCACGAGGAGGCCGACCGGCGAGCCGGTCGCACGGTCCGGTGCCCCACCCTGCTGCTCTGGTCGACCCGCGACGACCTGGAGGAGCTGTACGGCGACCCGCTCGCCGCCTGGCGTCCCTGGGCCGACGATCTGCGCGGCCATTCGATCGAGTCCGGACACCACGTCGCCGAGGAGAACCCGGACGACCTGACCGCCGCGCTGCACCGCTTTCTCGCCTGACCGTCTCGCCGGGGCCACCGCGTACCGACGGTCGGGGGCTGGTGCGGGAGCGCCGGCATGGGTCACCCTGGCTGTCACGCTTATCCACTGATATCCAGCACCACCTCGCCTGCTCCCGCGACCGTCCGGCAGTCCCGCCGGGCGGCCCGACAGTCGCCACCGGGCCCGTGGGCGGGGCGTTCAGTGGCCGTGGGCGGGCGGACCGGGGGTGCACGGTCCCGGATCGGGAGACCGAAATATCGGGCAAGCGATAGACCTCTGTCGTTTGACGTGTGACGTCGTTAACGCTAACTTCGCTGTCACGAGCGGGTGTTGTGGCTGCCGGGAGCCCGATTCTCCGCTGTGGTCCCACGCCGGCCAGCCGCGACCGTGGGTGCGTCGTCATGCTGCCCGGTGGTGCCGGTGACCAGATCTTCCGCATCACCCCCACCGTGCTGACGCCGGCACAACCCCAGGGCATCCACGGCTGCGCGTGGATGACCCCGATCGAAGGAGTGGACCATGAAGGCCGTCGGTGAGGCTCGTCCCGCCTCTCCACCCAGACGCGGCTGGCGGTCGGGACTGGCTGCGGCGGCCGCCGCGGTCCTCGCGGCGAGCGCGCTCGTCACGGTGAACGCGGCGCCCGCGGTGGCGGCGACTGTGGACCTTAGCGCGTGGTACGTGTTGGTCACGGACGGGTCGGCGGCTGATGGTGCGGCGGTGGTTGATGTTCGCGTTCCACTGGTGGGGCGGCACCGCCGGCGACGTCGCCTACGGTGAAGCGGACGGGGCCGCCTGGGCCTACCACGGGCAGCAGGAGCAGTCGGACAACACCGCGATCCTGGTCGCGCCCCAGGGCATCGGCAACGGTTGGGCCAACTCCGGTGGCGAGGACGTCAGCCGATCGCGTACTTCGGTCTGCACGGCATCTCGGACAACGTGCTCAGCATCGGCCAGGGACGGGGGCTGCGCGACACCTTTGTCCGCAACAACGGGCGCAACGCCCAGGACCCGCCGGAGCCGGGTGCGGGGAGCCGTACGCACATCACCACGGCCTACTCCGGCTGCCGCGCCGGGTACCCGGTGCAGTTGGCGGCCTTCGACAACGGGCACATGCCGGGCCCGGTGGACGGGACCTACGCCGAGAGTGGGCATCACAAGCTGGACCAAGGGTGAGATCTGACGCTTCTTTGCCCAGTTCGACTGACCGGGCCGAGCGCGACGGCGGGTCTCGGCCTCCTGGCGGCAGCGGGAGCCAGGAGGTCGGGCCCGCCGACCCGTCGTGTCCCAGGTCAGCGTTGCAGGCGGGCTGGCCTGCCCGAGCCGCTGCGGCGGACCACCCATGCCTCGGTGATGTGGGTGAACATCGCCGTCGCCGCCCCTTCCGGGTCGTGGGCGGCGATCCGCTCGTAGATGCGGCGGTGCCCACGGTTCGACGCCACGCACAGGGAACGCTCGGTGCGGCCCATGTACCGGGCGGTGTTCACCACCTGACTCTCCAGCGCCCGTACGACGCCACGGGCGATGCGGTTCCCGGACGCCTGCATGATCGTGTCGTGGAAGGCCCGGTCGTGCTCGTGGTAGGTGACGTGGTCGCCGACCAGTTCGTCCATCCGATCCACAAGTCCGCGCAGCCGGTCGAGAGTCTCCTGGTCGGCCACCCGGGCGGCGACGTTCGCCATGTCGGATTCCAGCAGGCGTCGGGTGACCACGAGGTCGTCGAGGATGGCGAGGCTGTCGTCCTCGGCGATGGTGGCCGCGAGCACGAGTTCGTCGAGCATGTCCCACATCGAGGGCGGGGTGACCATGGTGCCGGCACCCTGCCGGACCTGTACCAGCCCCTTCTCCTGGAGGATCTTCACCGCCTCCCGGACCACGGTCCGGCTGACGGAGAAGGTCTCGCAGAGCACCGGTTCGGGGGGTAACGCCGTGCCGGACGGATGCACCCCGCGGACGATGCGTTCCACCAACTCGGCGGTGACTGCCGTGGCGAGGTTGGTGGGGCGGCGCGCCCAGGCTGGGGCGGCCAGCTTTTCCAGGGCCGTCTCCTGCGATGGCGTCATGTCCCCCTCCGATTGGCTCGTCGTGCCACGACGTCCAGGGCCAGTGTACGGCGGACTGTTGACGTCAGACGTCATACGAGTTACGTTCCTGATCACGTTGGCTGCGGCCGGCCGTCAGCCACTCCCTTCAGAGGTGAACAACGATGAAACAACGAGCATTGTGGTCCGCCGTCCTCGTTGTGGGACTGGCGACGGCAGGTTGTGGAAGTGCCAGCGACACGGGCACCTCTTCCGGAGGCTCGACCGACAAACTGGTGGTGTGGGACTGGAAGTCCGGCGAGCCGTCGGCCAAGGCGTATGTCGAGAAGGCGAAGGCCGACTTCGCCGCCAAGCACCCCGACGTGACTGTCGAGTTCGTCGCGCAGCCGTTCGACCAGTACTACACGCTGCTCGGCGCGGCCATTCAGTCCGGCAAGGGCCCGGACGTGATGCTGTTCAACGGCGGCGGCCAGATCCGGGACCGGGTCGACGCGCTGGTGCCGCTCGACGAGTACGTGGCCGAGGACAAGCAGCGGCTCGCGGGTTGGGACGCCTTCAGCAAGGACGGCAAGGTCTACGCCGCGCCGGTGACGCTTCAGGGGCACCCCATTTACTACAACAAGGCGCTCTACGAGAAGGCCGGGCTCGATCCGGCGAGTCCCGCCACCACCTGGGACAAGTTCCTCGCCGACTGCGCCGCCATCGACAAGGCCGGTGCCAAGTGCTTCGCGCTGGGTAACAAGGAGGGCGCCGGGATCCAGTTCTGGATGTCGGCCCTGGGCTCCGGCATACTCACCGCACAGGAGTACGACGACTGGATCGCGGGCAAGCGCGACTGGAACTCGCCGAACGTGAAGCGCATCTTCGAGCTATGGAAGGAAGCCGGCGACGCCGGCCTGAACAACGACGGGGCCAACTCGACAGCGATGTTCAACGACTCGTTCGCGCTGTTCCAGTCCGGCAAGGCCGCGCACGTCATCGGGCTGATGTCGGACGTGGGGCACTGGAAGGACTTCAACGAGTTCCTCACGGCCGAGAAGCTCGGCGTGATGAACGCACCGGTGGTCACCGCTGGCACCACGCCGAGCCTGGCCTATGACGGGGGCATCGGGTACGCGGTGGCGAAGTGGACCAAGGATCCCAAGGTCGCCGCCGACCTGGTGCGATCGCTGACGTCGACCGGGGCGCTCCAGGCGTTCTACGCCGAGGCCGGTGCGATCGCCGCCGACACCACCATCGATGTGTCGCAGGCCGGCCCGGCCGCCGCCACTATCGTCGCCGCGCTCGGCAGCGGTAAGCCCGCCCTGCACGTGGCACTCTCCTCTAAGACCCTGGATCTGATGGGACGGGTCTCCCAGCAACTGCTCAGCGGCTCGATCAGCGTCGACGAGGCGGTGAAGCAGCTGGCAGCTTCCGACCAGGCGGGCTGATTTCGTGCCGATCGGAAACGCAGAGCCGTCGGGGCGGGGGGCGGCCCGCCCGCGGGCCGGCCGGGGGGGGGGGGGGGGGGTGGGGGGGCCCCGCGG
>NZ_JBXUOW010000053.1:0-35408 GCF_057196645.1 Micromonospora sp. ATLC16 | reverse complement strand
AACCATGCCCACAACCGGCTCCGCGCGGTCGGCGAACGCGGCAACAGCCTACTCAAGATGACCTTCAAAGCCCTACGCAACGTCAGCCTCTGCCCCTGGAAAATCGGGAACGCTGCGGCCCTGGTCATCCTCCACATCGAGCACGGCCGGACCACCTAAAAGCAGGCACTACACACAGTCGCGCACCGTTACTCGGAAAGGCTCAATGGCAAGCGGTGGCGTTCATAAATCAACTGCATCGCCATAAAGATAAAGGTCTTGCCGCAGCCGCCCGGAAGAACAAATACACCATCTCGATTCCGAGTGACGCGCCGTGCGGCAGGCCAGGGGTAACCGTAAAGCTCCAGCAGCTGCCAGAGTTCGAGATCGCGAAATCGGCGCCGCACATTGCCGGTCTCCTCGCCGAGCACATCAAGGTTCCGCTTATAGGCACGCATCTCAACGGGCTTGATTGCGCTGTATCGATCATAAAGATCATGACACTGCGAGCACAGAACGATCAGGTTGCGGAAGCTGTCGTCAGCAGACCTTGCGCGCGACTTGATATGGGCTATTTCCACTGGCCATCGACGGCAGGTCGGGATGGCACATCGATGGCCCGCCTCCAACAGCAGCTCCCTACGCAGCCACTCCTGAAGGTGAGGTCGAACCGACACGAGGGGCAGCCTACCGATCTCCGCATCCGTCGAACAGCCGGAAGAACTATCCGTCGCCTACGAATTCGTACACTCCGCCAGGAGAGCTGGCTGCTGGGCCGGCTGTTCCGGCTCGCCGCCGATCAGGGCATTCGCGGGCTCGTCGCCTTCTCCGACCCGATGCCCCAGGACAGGCGACGCTTCTACGGCGGGGACCTGAACGCGGAGAGCTTGCGCTTCACCATGGGACGCATCCTTGCCGAGGTCGTGCCCGTCATCCGGCCCGAGACCGAGCAGCTCACGCTCTTCGACGCGCCGGCCGGAGCGCCGGCATGACCGTCGACACGGTCCGCCACGTCACCGTTCCAGCCGCCGGCGTCTCCCCGCGACGAGCTGACGAACTGCTGGTGTTCCTGCGGAAGCAGAACCTGACGCAGTGGCCCCCACCGCCACCAACGATGCAGGAGCGTCGCGCCCGCTGGGACGCGCACGTGGCCCGGTTCGGCCTCGGCCCCGAACGCGTGGAAGCGCCATGGGGGCCGGTCACTCCCTGGACCGTCAGCGAGTTTCATTCCGACGCCGCGCGCCGGACCACCTTCTACCTCGGGGTGGGGCATCCCCATTGGCTGAACGAATCACCCGTGCCGCTGTTCCTCTCGGCGACAACGCTGACCCGCTACCGGCGGCGCGGCGACGACTTCCCGGTCCGGATGAACGGGGCACCGTGGGCCGGCGACTCCGGCGCCTACGCAGCGCTGATCCTGCGCGCCGACCCGGAGGGACATCCCTGGTTCGCGCACCCGGACGAGTACGGGGCCATTTGGACCCGCTTCCAGGAGGACGTGGGACCGCCCGATGTCGTAGGCATCCAGGACTGGCCCTGCGAACCGCAGTGCCTGCGCCGCACCGGAGCGACCGTGCGGGAGCATCAGGAAGCGACCCTGGCCAACTACCTCTACCTGGCCGAACAGTTCCCCCACGTCCCGTGGCTGCCGACGTTGCAGGGGTGGCATCCGTGGGAGTACGTCGAGCACCATCGCATGTACCAGGCCGCGGGGGTGGACTTGGCCGGCATGCGTGTCGGCGTCGGCAGCCTGTGCCGGCGCGGCTCCCAGCGCGAGGTTGCCCGCGTCCTGGGCACCCTCGCGCCGCTCGGCATGCGGATGCACGGATTCGGCGTGAGCATCAACGCGCTACGGCTCGTCGGCCCGCTGCTGGCCAGCTCCGACAGCCAAGCCTGGTCAGCAACCGCCCGGAGAGAGCGCATCCGCCTGCCCGGTTGCACCCATCTGAGCCGTCCGGACCCGCTGACCCGCTGCCGCGTACCCACCGACTGCCGTAACTGCTTTCGCTACGCCTTGGCCTACCGGGAGGAGGTGATGGACGCACTGCGGTACGCCGCACGCGCTACGCCCACGCCGTCCACACCGCTGGTCGACCTGCCGTCAGTCCCGCCCCTGACGTCGCTGGGCGGCCGGCGTAGAACATCGCCCCGGCGCTCCCGTCCCCGAACTCCGCACCCCGACCAGCTCACGCTTTTCGATGACCCGGGCGGCAACACCGACTAAATGCGGTATCATTACAAGTCATGCCGGAGCGGTGCTGCCGGCCCCCGACGTCAAGTCCTCGGGAGAGACCTCATGCCAACGCGCGTGACAAGCCACCTCGACGGTGCCGGCCGCCTCGGCGGTTGGCCTGGTGACCCGCTCGCTGCCGCCGACCTCGGTGAGGTGTGGCTGCACCTGCCGACCGGGACTGCCGGACTGATCGGGATCCGTCCCCACCACGACAACGGCCCGGTCCCGGCCCGCGGGTTCAGGTTGCTGGAGGCGACCACGCCGGTACCGCTACCGGCCGGGCATCCCTTCGCCCGGCGGACGACGGCCGAGGTGGAGGCCGCGTTGCGCGCGGAGGGCTGGCGCGTCATCAGCCGCGCCGACGCCGCCACCCGGCTTCGCGCCGCCGGATATCGGCTCGGCACCCGCCGGGCCGCCGGTCACCTGCTCTACGCCGACGACGCCGACGACACCACCTGGAGGGAGCACTGCTCCGGCTACTGCGTCAAGGCGTTCACCGCGCCGATCCACCCCCCGCCCGGCCAGCCGCCGGCGCGCTGAGCGGCGCCAACCGCTGCGTGCGGTCAGGGCGACCCGCCGGTCCCGGCCGGGAGAGGAAATCCGGGCACCGTACACCAGGCGCGTTACCCGTAGCGCTGCCGATAACCCGTAGCTCTCACGATGAGCCGGATGATCACTCACCGTTGGTGCCCCATCCGGCCCGTAAACGCAGGCGGTCCCGGCCGGTGGAGGCAAGCCACCGGCCGGGACCTTGATCGGACAATGGAGGTCCGACTGATGACAGACCTTACGGCCCCGATACCGCCGTTCCCTCGGCCCCGGATTCACCACCTGCCGCCAGGGCCGGTGCCGATGCGCGGGGTGCTGGAAGGCCCGGTGGCGCGATGAGCACCGACCTGACCGACCTGGCCAGGGCCGACCGGCGGGTCGCCCGTGAGCTGGCGACCGCTGAACGGGAGCGGCTGGTCGGCGCGCAGCGGATCGCGGACGAGGACGCGGCGGTGCAGCGACGCCTGCGCGAGCAGGAAGGGCGGCTGCGACTGGATGACCAGCGCGATCGGCAGAAGGCTGACCGCGCCGAGCGTCGCCGCAAGGAACGCGAGGACAAGCGCGAGGCGAGGCGCAAGCGGCGGCAGGCTCGTCGGCAGGATACGGCGGCGTGGTACGCGCGTCGCGTCGAGTACGTACGGGCCAACGCCGCCTCGGTCTACTCCGGCGTGATCTACGGCCTCGCCGTAGCGGGCGCCGTGTATGGGCAGGTCGACGCTGCCAGGATCAACGGTCTGCCCACGCCGATCGGCGTCGTGGCGGCGGTCGCCATCGAGGGCACGGGCCTGGCAATGGCCCTGACCGCACAGCAGCAGCGACTCGCCGGGGAGCGGGCGCTCGCAGCGCGGGCACTGATCTGGATCTGCACGGCGGCGGCGGTCGCGATCAACGCCATCGGCCACCACACCGACCCGGTCAAGGCGGTCGGGCTGTCGTTTCTCTCGGCGCTCGGCATTATCGTCTACGAGGTCCGCAGCGGAGCCAAGCACAGGCCGACGCTGCGCGAGCGGGGCATGCTGCCGCCACCGCCGGAGCGGTTCGGCTGGCGGCGGTGGCTGGTGGCCCCCCACTCGACCCTCACCGCCTGGCGGCTGGACGTGCTAGACCGGCTGAGCCCCGGCGCGGCGGCCCTGGTCGCTCGTGCCGAAGCCGCCCGCCGTGAGCGCCGCCGACACGCCGCCGTCGAGCGCGACCGGGAACGGCGGGAGGCACTCGCGGCAGATGTCCGGAAGCAGGCGCGCACCGCCGCCCGCAACGCTGCCCGTGCCGGGGAAACCGGCAAGGCCCTGACGATGCTGCTGCACCTCGCCCAGACCGGCACCTCGGTACCGTCACTGGCGCTACCCGGGCCGGCGCGCAAGGAGTTGGAAGCGGCGCAGGAGGATGCCCGCCTGGCCCGCGTGGCGCTGGCGGAAGCGGAAGCGCGGCTGGCCGCAGAAGCGATGCGGCGCGCTCAGGCGGAAGCGGAAACCCGGGCGGCGCGGCAGGCAGCGGAAGCGGAAGCAGCGCGGCGAGCGGAAGCAGCCGAGGAGGCGCAACGAGCGACGCGGCGGGCGGAGCACGAAGCGGCCCTGCGGGCGGCGGCCGAGGAAGCAGCAGCGACTGCCCGAGCGGAAGCGGAGCAGGCGGCTCGGGGCCGGGGGCAGGCGGAAGCGGAAGCTCAGCAGTGGCGCCGGCGCGGCGAGCTGGCGGAAACGGAGGTCGCCAACGTCCGGCTCAAGGGCAGGGAGCAGGCGCGGGTACAGATGGACCTGGAGGTGCGGGCGGCAACCGTCGAGCGTGCCCTCGCTGACGAACAGCATCGCCGCGAGGCCGCGGAGGAGCAGCTTCGCGGGCTCATGGAGCGGATGTCGCCGCGCCGTCGCCGGACGGCGTCGAACGCGCCAGCGGGCGAGCCGCTGATGTTCGACGGGCGGCCGGTGCCGCAGGTCGACCGGGTCAGCCCTGCCACCGTCCTGGCGGTGCTCGAAGCGCACCGGGATCACCCGGACGCGAAGCAGCAGGAGTTGGCGACCTTGGTGGGCGTCACCGACCGGACGGTTCGGAGCGTGCTTTCTGCGGCATCGCGGAAAGAACTCGTCACCGCCGGCACCTGACCTGCAAGTCCCCGCAATTCGGCAACGCCTCCCGGTGTCAGTCCGGGAGGCGTTGCCCGTACTTACACCGAGCGCGGATGCAATCTCCTGCCCGCACAGCCCCGTTGGCCCCATTGGACCAGCCGCCCGGCCAGGCCAGAGCCGAGCCTTCGCCGGGCGCCTGCGGATGCTTATCGCGCCTGCCCACGTTTGCGGAGGACGGTTCATGATGCGTACTGACGTGGTGCTTCCGGAAGCAGCGGAAGTAACCGGTGACGTTGCTGCCGGTACAGTGACCCTTACCCGCGACCGGGGCCGCCTGGCTGCGGCGAGCGGAAGCGGAAACGGCTGCCGGGCGGGCGACGCCGGGGCAGATCGGGACGTGAACGCAGGGGGTTGCGTGGAGCTACGGGTGGTCAACGACCGCCTCTGCACGAACCGTCGCGGGGCCGCGGAGTACCTCAACCGGAGCTTGGAGACCATCAACCGGGTCGCCTCACCGAAGCATCGTCCTACCACCGGCTGGCGCGAGCCGGTCGACGTGGTGGACGGCCAGGAGTGGTACGCGCTCGAGGATCTCGACGTGTTCAACGCCTCCTACTTTCAAGTGAAGCGGACCGCTCGCATGGCGAGGGTGCACCAGGTCACCCTGGAGGGCGACCCGGACGAGCTGATCAACGCCAAGGAATTCCGCACCCTGATCCGAGTCACCCACGGAGCCTGGTCCAAGTACGTGGAGAAGAGCGTCCCGGCCTGGGAGGAGGACCGGGACGGCTACCTGATCAAGCCAGATCTGGAAGAGCCCGGCCGTCGCGGGGTCATCCGCTCCTGGAAGCGTCACCGTGTCGAAAGCTGGATCAACAACCGCACTGGTTCGGCGTCGAGCACCGGTCGGCCGAAACAGAACGCGCAACCGGACGCCGGAGAATGAGCCCGAGCTACCCGTAACACCGCGGCTGGCTGGGGTGCCGGGCCTCCTGGCCGGCTGCGCTACGCCTAGCGCAGGACATCGCAGGGGTAGCCCCGGCGCCACCCCGTCATCGGCACCGTCGCTGTTGCCGCAGGCCCACAGGTCAGCATGAGACAGCAGCGGGAGGACCTACCGATGACGACCAGTACCGCGACCACACCGCAGCCCCAGGTCTGGACGGAGCAGGCGGTGCGCGCCCTCGGCATGACCACCGACATCGAGACCGCCGGGGAGATCCTCGGCATCGGCCGCACGAAGGCGTACGAGCTCGCCAAGACCAACGAGTTTCCGGTGAAGATCCTCCGCATCGGACGCCGCTACCTCGTCAGCGTCCCGGCTCTGCTCAAGCTCCTCGACGTTGACTAGCCACGCCCCGATCATTCGACATAACGCGCGACGGCACCTCGTGGGTGCCGCGATCCGCGGTGCATACGCCGCGCACGACGTCACCGACTCGGCACTCTTTGAAGAGGCGCAGCGCCCGGCAGTCCATGAGGACCAACCGGGCGCTGCGTTGTTTCGGTCACGTTCTTGGTCTCAGTTGCTGGCCGCGAGGCCCTAGCCAGACTGCCCTTCGTCGGTGGCAGCCGCGAGACCCGCGAGCGCCGCCGCTCGGACATCGCGCCACTCCCGATGGCGTCGTGCGGCGACCTCGGGCGCAGCCAGCTGCACGAGGACGTGGTTGCCGAAGGTGCCCCGGCCCCGGATGGCAGCCGCCAGCTCCTTCTGCTTTTCTGCGATCTGATTCCTCAGGTCGAGGAGCGCGATATCGAGGGCGAATAAGTCAAGGGCTTCGCTGTCGAAGTACAAAATCCCGCCGGCTGGGTAGAAGACTCGCAGTCCAACCGCATGTGTCTGGCCATTCGACGCTGATGGCGATATCAGGGCGGTTCCGTCTGAGATATACCAGTCGGATATGCATGTTACCCCGCCAACCAAATGCTCGTCGAGCCTCTCGTCGTAATGCTCGAAGGCGTTGCGTACCGCGGTAACTGAGAAGAGAGGGGAGGATGCCTCGATCCCAAGCAGGGTCCGGAGCCCTTCACCCCGCTCCTTGGCGTACTGCTTGGTCTGTCCGTTCGTAAGCCCCTGGTACTTCCCCTTAGTGGTGGGCTGCAGGGTGCGCGCCACCACGATGCATGCGAAGAGCGCCGACTGCAGCGCTGACCAGACTCCCGGGTCCCGTACGTCTTCGGTGGCTAAGCCCCGGGTGACGGCAAGCGTGATTCCATCGCTACCCATGCGAGCCTGGCGGTCAAGTTCGTCCAGGTAAAGACTCTTTGTCGCAGCTTTCTTTGATTCCTCTGTTGGGAAGTCAACGGTTGCTAGAGGCATCCTGAGTCCATGGCTCATTTCGTGATGATTGCCGCCTCTGCCGGGTCGCGCAAGACGAATACTTACTTCTGCCATAGCAGCCCGCCGACTTGCTCGGCGATGTCCCGGCGTACCTGGGCGGTGAGGTGTTGGTATCAGGCCGCCATCGCCGAGTTGAACCCATGATGCCCATTACGGCCCGCTCCGCTAGGCGAGGATCAGCAGCACCGTGGCGGCGGTCTGTCGAGCGTCGTGTAGCCGACCGTTTCGCAGTCCGGCGAGCCGCAGCAGCCGCTTCCACTCGTCGTGGTCGTTACGCGAGTTGACCGGGCCGCCAGCGAACAGCCGCCAGTCGACACCCTCGCATAGCTGGGCGGCGGCTGCATGCTCCTAGTCCTGCTCGTCGCGGTGCTCGCGGAGCACGCCGTCGGGTAGCCCGATGCTGCGCCGACCGGCGTGAGACTTGGTACGGCTGGTCTCGGCGTGGACGCGGCCGCTGGACCCAAACGTGGCGTGATCGGAAAGCTCCGCAAGCATGGATACTCGACGGCGTGGCTGCCGACGCGCTTGACACGGAGTATGAGAACGGTGTGGCCGACGTACTGGCCTACCTGGCCGGTGACGCCGCCGTGGTGGAGCGAAACATCCGGATGCCAGGCAAGAGGAGCGGCAAGCAACGCCAGATTGACGTCAGGGTCACCGGGGCCCTGTTCGCGTCCGGCAACGCCACGATGGTCGTGGACTGCAAGCGGTACACGAAGCCGCTCGACGTCAACCACGTCGGAACGTTTGTCGGTCTGGTGGAGGACGTCGGCGCTGACATGGCCTGCTTGTCAGCACTGTGGGTATCAGTCCGGCCGCCAAGCAGTACGCAGATAACGTCCGCGGCATCCGGCTGGACATCCTTCCCATCGAGCACCTCGCGGCATGGTCGCCCCGGGGAACCGTCAGCTTCGACTATGCCGTTCCGGAGGAGCTCTTTCCAGAGTCGGTGCGAGCCGTCAGGCGGGCCGGATTTCGGGTTCGGCCGATCAAAGTGGATGAGTGGCGTGGCGATGTCGGGATCGGTCTCAGCGCCTTTCGCCACTTCGGTGTTTTGAGCCCGTCTGGCGAGCAGCAGCAGCAAGCGCGGAAGCAGCTGGAAGCGGTCCTGCGACGTGTGGGCGTGTCGGAGCCGGTGGAACTGGGGAACGGGGTCGTCGCCGGCGGCGGCACCCCGGGCCACCGCTGGCTGGAAGTCAGCCTGGCGGGCGTCCCGATCGGTCTCAAGGTTTTAGTCTCTTCTGAGGGGGAGATCGCGACCGAGCTGGACTGCGTGGCGACAAGCTTCTTGGAGGGAGTACCGCGCGAGCAGTTGGACGTTATCCGCCCTGCCATTTGGCCGATCCCGACAATGTTTCCGCGTTGGTAGCCGAGTGAGAGGATCGTGGCCAGCCGTAGCTCAAGATCAGGACGAGGCGCTGGCGGTGCAGGCTGGTCTCAATCGTGGTCTCGTTCGCGTTAATTTGCTGGTGCCCGCTGGGTTCGTCCGAGGGCGTCATGGGGCAGACGCAAGGAGTGCACGATAGGCGTAGGCGGTCAGCCGGAGCACTGGCCGTTTGCCCGTAGCCGCTGCCGGTAGCGCCGGCGGAAACCCACGCCGCGCAGCGTCGCCGATATGGAACCCGAGCATCACGATCCCTGGAGCGAGGGCAACCAGCGCGCGATGGAACGGCTCATGGCCCTCGGCGTACTCGTCGAGGCCGGGTCGCGGCTGGCCGCCGAGAACGCCCGGGCCAAAGCCAACCGAGCCGAACAGGAACTACGCGACCAGACACGCCGGGAACAGGACGAGCAGAAGGCGAACCGGAAAGCCGAGCGGCTCGCCGCAGCGGACGCCTCCCGACGCAAACGGGAATGGGCCCGTCTCGCCGGGGACGAGGGCCGGCTACGCGGCTACCTTGCGGACCTGCCCGTCGTCGAGGTGGCACGGCACTGGGGACAGGCGGCCCAGGACGCCGACCGCAATCCCACCGACGCCACCGTGCTGACCGCCGCCGAAGAGGAACTGCGCCGCCGCGCCCCGAGCCTGATCGACTTCTACCACCGGGGCCGCGACGCGGGCCTTTCACGCCAGGACGCGATGGCGGACGCGGCCCGCTACGTCTGGTCCGGATCCGGCCCTGCCCGGCCACATGGCGGCCGGCCCCCCACCGCCGGCGCGCTCACCCAAGTTGGTGAAGAACTCGACCAGGAAATCACCCGACTCGCCAGCACGCTGGACCCGGTTGGCCGGGCACGACTGCTGCGCAACCTCGAAGACAGCGGCTGGTCCGCGCAGTCACTCGCCCACATCGAGACCCTCCTCGACCGGGCCGAGGCCGAGCAGCGCACCGCGGCCACCACCGCAGCCACCCCTGACGACCCCGCCACCGCCGTCAACGAACACCAGACGGCTCGCGCCGCCGCCGCAGCGGCAACCGGCCGCGCCGGTGACCTCGCCGCCGATGCCAGCGCCCACGACGCGACCGCGTCAGCGGCGGCACGGCTGGCGGCCGTGTCCTTCGCCCTGCCCGCGCAGCGGGCACTCACCGCTCACCCGAGTGCCATGCCAGCCCGTACCCCGACCGCGCATCCCGCCCCGAGGAGGACCCGGTGACCAGCCGCCGTGACGAGGACCTGGCCGGAATGGTCGCCGCCTTGCAGAACCAGGTCGCGGAACTCACTCAGCGGCTCGACGACCAGGCACCCGGTGCCACCGAGGCGCCGGCCGCCTTGAGGTTCCCGACCGTCGAAGCCTGGGTCACCGGCTTGTTCCTCCCGATGTTCGCCTGGCGTGTCGACGGGCAACGCTGGCACTGGTGCCCGCAGTGGTGGCGCCACGCAGAGGCTATCTGGCGCCTCGAACTGCTCTGGCGCTCCTGGGAAGTCAGCCGTCTCGCCCCGACCGGCATGTCCGGCTGGTCGGTCGAGGTCGACCGGCACATCCACGAACTACTCGGCGACAGTGGACCCTTCAAACAGTGCCGGGCCGCCGACGAAGACCGCGCTGCCCGTCACACCGACCTGCCGTCGGCGACCGCCGACTCCGCCCCCGACGGGTGGTGGGACTGATGACCGCCCCGATCCGAGCGGTCGCGTTCGGCGGCGGCGTCCAGTCGACGGCGCTGCTAGTCCTCGCCGCCACCGGAAAGATCAACTTTCCCACATTCCTCTTCGCCAACACCGGTCGCGACTCCGAGGACCCGGCAACTCTGGAGTACCTCCAGCGGTACGCCAAGCCGTACGCGGCGGCGCACGGCATCGAGCTTCACGAGCTGCACCGCACACGCCGCGACGGCACCGTCGAGACCCTGTGGGGCCGACTCACCCGCGAGGGATCCCGAAGCCTGCCCATCCCGGTTCGCATGTCGAACGGCGCACCCGGCACAAGATCATGTACGGCCGACTTCAAGATCAAGGTACTCGGGAAGTGGCTGAAGCAGCACGGCGCGAGCCGTGACAGGCCGGCGACGGTGGGCATCGGCATCAGCCTGGACGAGATCGAACGGGTCAACAGACGCCAGGCGATGCCGTACGAGATCCCGGTGTACCCCCTGCTTGACCACGAACCTCCACTACGCCGCCACGACTGCGCGGGCATCATCGCCAGGGCGAAACTCCCGGTTCCGCCCAAGTCCGCGTGCTGGTTCTGCCCTCTTAAGACGCCCCGAGGCTGGGGCGAGATGCGGCGCGATCGGCCGAGCCTGTTCCACTCGGCCTGCGACCTGGAAACTCTCCTGAACGCGCGGCGGAGCACGCTCGGCAGAGATCCGATCTGGCTGACGCGATACAACCGCCCTCTCGCCGAAGCGATCCCGGAGGCGCAGCAAACCCTGCCAGGGCTCGACCTTGAACCTGGCGACGGCCTCTGCGACAACAGCTCTTGCTTCACCTGACCAGCGCCGACAACTGCTCGGTGCGAGCACCCGAGGGCGGATGCGACGCCGCTTCGGTCGGTTATCCACAGGGCTTCGCTGCCGTTGTGGACAGAGTTCTGGGCCGTGGGAAGGATCCGGGAATGGACTACATCACCGCGCTGCAGCAGGCCATCACTCGTGTGGAGGAACGGGGAATCGTCGACGAGCCGGAGGCGCAAGCCGGCCTGCGACTGGCCTGTCTGGCCTTCGACTCTCCGGATGTGCCCTCCCAGCAGTGGGCTCTGCTCGGGTTCGAGTTGCTCACCGCGCTCGCCGAGCTGTACCCCGAGCCGGCGCCGATCGCCGTCACCGTCACCACGGCGCGGTCCTCGATCACGTCCACTGCAACGCAACGGACCCTCATCCGCCTCGTCTCGGTGCTTGGGGACGGCTACGACCAGGCGAGTCAGCAGCCGGAGGTGTCGGTCCAGCGCCGCTTCGCGTACGCCGCGACAGCCGAGCGGTTGAACGCTGCGGTGCGAGGTTTGGTGTGACGTACGGAGACTGGCTGTCGCGGGCGCACGACGAGTTGACCCATGCGCAAGCACGCCTACCGTCCGATCCGGCGGTCACCCTCGATGACGTTGGCGCGACCGTCGTGGCCCGGCAGCGGGTCTATGCCCGGCTGGCCAAGCTCGTGGAGCTGGTCGTCGGCGGCCAACCGGCTCGTGCCGACATCGACCGCAGAACCGTCGATGTCGCTCTGCGGATGCAGGCGGGGGATCGCACGACACGGCTCTACCTGGGACTCACCGCTGCAGCTCGCAGCGACCGGCAGGCTGCCCCCGCCACGGCCCCGATCTGCCGGGTCGGCCGCCATCTGGAGTCGGCGGCGGAGGCGATCGCGGTGGCCGGGGAGATTCTGGCTGCCCACGCGCCGCCGGCCCGGGAGCCGCTGACGCCGGAGGGCGTGGCGATTCGTGCCGGTGCCGGGCGGAAAGCCGGCTTGGCCGACATCGCCGTACTGACCACCGACATGCTGGCCATCGACGCAGGGCTACCTGAGTGGCTGTCCGGCAGCCATCGACTCGCGTACGGCGCTTTCGAGACAGTGGCGGACGAGGCCCGCTGGACCAGCAACGGCTACCTGACCGAGGTCGTGCACCAGCTGATCTCGGACGCCGGCGACGCTCCATCACTGCTGGACCTGCTGGAACCGCCACCACCGGTCCCGGCAGGTCGCCGGGCGATCAGCGATGGCGCGTCGGCGCTGCACTCGCTGGTCGCGACGCGAGACTGGATGCACCGCAACCCCGGCGAGGTGCGCGTCATGCACCTGGCCAAGGCGACCCAAGCGGCACTCGCGGTCAGCGCACTCGCCTCACTCGGCGCTGTTGGAGCGGACTGGCGATCGTGGAGCGCAGCGGCCCACGCAGCCGGTCAGCTACACGGCACGCCCCCACACGGCCCGGCAGCAGCGCAGACAGCCCGTGAGCTTGATCTGGTGACAAGATGGGTCCGTCCCGGGCCACCGCGACCAGGCCATGTCACCAGCCGTGGGTCCCGACTCGAAGCGATCGACAAGCTGGCGGCGGTGCTCCCGTCACTGTCGGAGGTTCTGCGTGTGGCAACCCAGACGGCCGCTCGAAACCGCCACTTCTTCGTTCTCGGCCGCCGGCAACTCGAACGCGTACCCAGGTCGCTCGTGTACCACGCTGTCGCACGATGGTGCATTGCGCAGCCAGACGACGAGCAGGTCTACCGGTTGAGGTCAGCGCTCGCCGCTGTGGGCGTCTCCGCACTCGCATCGGCGCCGCCGCACCTACCCCGTGCCGCACCACGCCTGGCGAAGCTCGCCTTCGCGGCGGCGCCGGTCGACGCCGAGCCGAGCCAGCAGGCGAAAGGCGCGATAGACCGGGCTGCATGGGAGGTTTTGCCACGTCCGAGCCGCCACGATCATTCGCGCCGGTGAGTCGATGTGGCCGGACAGGTTGGTGTGAGGTTCCGCTCGCCTCAGCGGTCCGAGTCTCCGGGAAAATCGGGTGCAAATCGTGGGCAGGGCGCTCTAGGCTGTTCTTCGTAAGCTTCCGGAGTAAGGGCCCTACCGGGTGCGCAACCGGTGGATCGCCCAGTTCCTCTGGCCCGTCTCCTCTGCGGGGCGGCTACGACGCCGGAAGCAAGGCTTTCAATCGGTCCCCGGGTTTTTCCCGGGGACCGATTGCGTTTTCCGATCGGACGCACAGGGCCGCAGTCGGTCAGCGTCGCCGGCCGGCGGCCGGCTGACCGAACCCTCGCACCGACTCGGCCTGCGGCGTCGTGACCGCCGCAGGACCGGTTCCTGCATCCGTGAAGGAGGTCTTGGCCAGGGCCGCCGGGGATCCTGACGCATTCACCGTCGCGTGGGCGTTGGTTCTGGTCGTGGTGACCAGAGCCGGTGGTGCGGATCGGGCGTGGATGAGTAGGACCGTCGCATCTCGCGCGTTGTGCTGCCCGACCCCGCGGGCGAGCCGGTCGGCGCTGGCTTGGGCATCGCTCATGCCCGCCAGCTCTGCCGCGAGCTGGCGCTCGGGGATCGCGCGGTGCACGCCGTTGTTGCACAGCAGCAGCGGCCCTTCGTCAAGAGGGCACACGCTGATGTCGCCGGCGCGGACGCTGGAGGTGAGCAGCACGTCCGCGATACCGGGCGATGGGTGCTCTCCCTGATCGCGGCGTTGCCGGGCGGCGGTGTGATCGGCGGTGACCTGGGCAAGTTGGCCGGCGCGGATGGTGTAGGCGCGGCAGTCGCCGGTCCAGGCAAGCTCCCACCGTACGCCGTGACGGTGTGTCGGGGATGGGTACGCAGAGACGACGAGCAGGGAGGCGTCGCCCGCCTGGCGGGGGTGGACCCCGCTGTAGAAGGCATTGATCGCTGCCCGCGCGGCGTGCAGCCCGGCCGCTGGCGTGGAGCGCAGGCTGACCGTCGCCGCGATGTCGGCCGCCATCTGCGCGGCGGTCGCGGCCTGCGCGTGGCGGCCGATGCCGTCGGCAAGTGCCCAGACGGTGATTCCGCTGCTCGGGTCGTGGCGTGTGATCGCAGCAGTGGTGCTGGCGCGGCGACTCCCCGTGTTGTGAGCTGTGGCCGAGACGGTGATGTCCGTCTCGGCTACGCCATGAGAAGGGCTGGAGGGCGTCGGGACCTCGGCTGGTGGGCCTGCCGCCGGTTCATCAGCGGAGGGCGGGGCGGCCGTGTCCGGAGGAGGGTCGGTTCCGCCGGGGGTGTCGGTGCGGGCACTCCATGCCTCGATGACCCCACGCGCGACGTCGGTCGAGGCCAGGCCGAGCCGCTCGGCGGCGGCTTCGGCCATGTCACGGGTGGCGTGCGGCGCGTCGACGAACAACTCGGCGATAGCCCGGTAGGCGGTGATCCGATCTTCGACGAATCGGACCGGATCGGTGATCCGCTTGGTGGCGAACAGCCGGTCGATCGTGTTGGCCATCTGGACCTGAGCGAGGGGTTCGACGGCACCGATGATTTCGCTGATCGCCCAGGCGGGATCCATGGCGCCGAGCATGTCGGCAGGGTCCTGTCCCTTCGGCAGGCGTACTCCGGAGACCTGGCCGGGCCATCGAGAGGCGACCGGGTACACCCGGTCGGCGGCTCGACGTCCAGCGTCGTCGCCGTCGAAGGCCAGGATCAGGTGGGCACCTGGCAGGGTTTGTTGGATCAGGTCGAGCTGATCTCGGGTGAGGTTGGTGCCACACGGTGCGACCGCGTACAGCGGCTGCGTCTCGGGGATCGCAGCGTGCGCGGCGGCCATGCGGTGCATCGCGAGGACATCGGCGGCGCCTTCGACGACGAACACGATCGGGTCGCCGACACCGGCGGGGCGGTTCGCGAGCTGCTGGCCGAGACCGTACAGCAGCAGGCGTTTGCGGTAGATGGCCGTCTCCGGCGTGTTCAGCCACTTGGCCTCGGCGCGTCCGCCCAGGTCACGGGCGGTGAATCCGACGACGCGGTTGTGCACGTCGGCCACGGGGAACATGAGCCGGTCGCGGAAGCGGTCCAGCAGGTGTCCGCTCCTGTTGTGGATGAAACCGAGTCCGGCGCCGGTCACCTCCTCGTCGGTGAATCCCGCTGCCCGGAGGTGGGTGGCCAGTTCGGTCCACCGTCCCGGTGCGTAGCCGACCTGCCAGGGGCCGGTGGGGTCCGCTGCGGTGTTGATGCCGTGGCCGTGCAGGTAGCGGGCCGCCTTGCGCGAGACAGGCAGCCGGCTGGCGTAGAACTGGGCGGCGGCGGCGTTGACCGCGTAGAGGCGTTCCGGCGGCAGGGCGGGCCGTTCACCGGGCATCGTCGGCCTCCGTGGGTGTGGCCGACGCAACCGTGCTGTCCGTGTCCGCCCGCAGCGGTGCGAGGGTGTGCACATGCACGAGGTGGGACAGCGCCCGCAGCTCACCGGCAAGCTCGTCGATCTGCCGTTGCAGGTCGGTGAGCATCGCCTCAACCCAGCGCAGGTCGGCCGACAGCCGGGAGGAGTGGCCGCTCATGACAGGTCTCCGCGGTCGGTGGAGGCGGTCTTGTCCGAACCCGACGGACCGAAGTGGTCGGCACCCAGGTCCGCGCGGGCGGTGCGGGTGATGGCCTCGACATTGGTGGTGGTGTCGGCGCCGATGATGTCGGCGTGGTCGCCGCGATACCACGGCATCAGGTCGATCATGGCGGCTCGGGCGCCGGTCGCTAGCAGGATCGCCCGCCCCCGCTTGAGGGCGCGGAGGTCGCCCGGTTCGAGGATCCGGCGGCGTTGAGCGCTGGTGGAGTAGCTGGTGTGACCGTTGCCGTCACGGTTGATCGAGGTCGTCGCGACGTCGTGGTCGCCGATCAGGCGGGAGATGTCCTCGGCGTGGCGGGCGTCGTCGAGCCCGGCGCCGATGAGCTTGACAGTGGCGGCGGACCAGAGGGCCGTCATGCCGCGCTCGCCCCACACGCCCTGGCCTTGGGCGATGTTCTGGATGATGGTAATCGGGATGACCCCTCTACCGCCGAGATGGCTGTAGAGCTGCGGCAAGTCGTTGATCTTGCAGATGTTGGCGGCCTCGTCCAGTACCGCCAGGACGGGCGGGTCGATGCGGCCACCTGCGGCCTCGGCGTGGACGACAGCGGTGCGGAACACGGCGTCGGTGAGCGCAGCGACCAGGGGAGCGGCGGCGCCCGCGCCCTCCTTGCTCAGGAGGTAGAGGGTGTCGCGGGAGCCGGGGAACGTGGTCACGTCGAGCCGGTCCAGGGCGCTGGTCGGCGGTGTTACCCAGGCCATGATTTCCGGATCGGACAGACACCGGGCGGCCGTACGCGCGGTTTCGTAGACGCCGTCTCTGGTTTCCGGGGCTCCTCCTTGACGGCCGGCGAGCGACCGGGCGGCCTGGGGGTACCCGGCGGCCCGCAGTAGCGTGACCGGCTCGCGGCTGGTCACGTCGGACAGCCAGGCTTGCACGTCGGTGAGCGTGCCGCCGGAGTTGGCGGCGGCGAGGAAGAGGCACGTGAGCAGGTCGCCGGCGGCCAGCGGCCAGAACGGGTCGGAGGAACCGACGCCCCGGATCTCCTGGATGAAGTGGTCGGCGAGCCGTGCGGCTTCCTCAACTCCGTTGACGGTGGCCAGGGGGTTCCACCACAGGGTTTGAGGTTGCCGGGTCACCCGCTGTGGGTCGAACGTCCAGACCCGGCCGACCCGCTCGCGGGCTCGGGCGGTGGCCGCCCACAGGTCGGACCGGTTGCTGGTGGCGAGCACCGGTCCCGGTGCGTCCAGGATCGGGGGCACGGCGAGGCTGGTCGTCTTGCCGGCCCGGGGCGCCATCACGGCGAGGAGCACGTCTTCCCAACTGGACCGCAGGACCGGCCCGCGGCGGCGGCCCCCGGTGACGAGTCGTCCAAGCGCGATGCCGATCGCGGTGGCGGGCACCTGCTTGGGTGCACGTCCGGCGAGGCTCGGCCGTAGCCGCTGTGCCCGCGCAAGCGCGGTCGCGCCGATGAGTTCGTCGACGTCGCGAGCGCGGGCGAGGGACGGCAGTGGGTCTCCGGCCTGCGGTCGGCGGGCCTGCCACCACGCCCACGCCCAGAAGCCGGGCACGACCGTCGTGGCGAGCAGTAGCGCGTAGAGCAGCGCTACCAGTAGCGGTGGCACGCCGGGCCACAGATGCTGCCAGTCCTGGTCAAGCAGGCGCTTCGTGAACTCCCAGCCGAAGGATGGGCCGGTGTCCCAGGGGCGGCCGGCGGCCACGGCGGCGAGGCGGCCGGCGATCCACGCCAGCCAGGTCAAGGCCGCGGTGGCGGCGCAGGCTCCCAGGATCAGCCACGGGGCTAGGGGGTATCCGCCGGCGCTACCGCGTGGGTAAATCGGCTGCTGGTTGCGGATGCCGCTCATCGGGCACCTGCCCGTACGGCGGCGTCTGTGTCGTAGAGGGCGAGTTCTTCGCCGACCAGGTGCAGCGCGACGGGCATTCCCGCCCGCTCGCCGGTCTTAACGAGGTACTTCCCGCGACCGGGATGCATGGCGCCGGGCACCAGCGCTTCCGGGGCGGCCCAGGACGCGACCATGTCCCGCTCGGGCACGGACAGCCGGACCATCTGGCTGATCCGGTCCAGTTCCCGGCCAGGCAACGCGGCCAGGACCTTGATAGCGCACCGTTCGGCCATGCCGCGTCCCTTGGCGCGGTCCTCGTCGCTGGCCAGCGCGTCCAGGTCGTCCAGCGAGTGGGTGAGCATGATCTGTGCGACGCCGAGGTTGCGCGACAGCCGGGTGAGCGCGTCGGCCGGCTCGACCAACCCGGGCGCTCCCCGGAGCGCCCGCCACAGCTCGTCCATGATCGCCAGATGCCGCCGCCGGGGAGCGAGGCCCTGGTCGGCGAGCACGGCGGCAGCGTCGATGACGGCGTACCCGTAACTCCAGGTGGACAGCATCGACGCGGCGACCAGCTTGTCGCCGGCGGCGGCCACCCGGGAGATGTCGATGCTGACCGCCTTGGCGGACAGATCAATCGGGGTGGAGGTGGCGGAGTCGAAGACACCGGCGAGCGTGCCCTCGCACAACAGGCGCAGGGTGGCGACCAAGTCGTCGATCCGGCGGCGGTAGTCGGCCGCCGAGGTAGCCCGCGCCGCGGCGCGGATCGTGTCCGGTCCCTGGTCAAGCACCGCGAGCACGTCGGGGATCACCGGATCTCCGGTGCGCCGCTCGGCGAGCAGGTCGACGACCCTGCCGAGGACGACCTCCTCGGTGTTGCTGACCTGCCCACCGTCGCGCACAAGCGTGCACAGGGCGATGAGCAGGGTCAGCCGCCGCCCGCGTACCTCCAGGCGAAGCTGGTCGGCGTCGGGTCCGCTCATCCGCGACAGCACGGTGCCGAGCGGACCGGCGTCGAGCGGGTTGATCCGGTCCAGGCCCCTGCCGACCCGAATGACCTGACCATCGAGGTGCTGCACGACCCGGCTGTAGTCCGGCTTCGTGTCACCGAGGATCAAGATCTGGGCACCGGTGGCGGCCATTCCCATGACCAGCCGCTTGGCCAGTGCGGACTTGCCGGCACCCGGCTGGCCGAGCACGAAGACACCGGTGTTGGTGATCAGTCCGGCGTTGAGCCACTCGAACGGGTCGAGCAGCACGGACTCACCCCAGAGCTGGTGGCGGCCGATCGGCACGCCCAGCAGGGGAGCGCCGCTGCCGGCGGTGAACGGGTACAAGCCGGCGGCCTGCACGGTCGTGGCCTGGTACTCGGTACCGGCCGTTACGTGGACGGCGCGGCCGGCGCCCGGTCGACGCCATCCCCAGGCCGGGGGGATCGGGCCGAGCGCGGTCACGTCAATATCTGCGAATGCCATGGGAGTGCTCCTGGAGAGAGGGAAGATCAGTTCGGCCACTGCTGGGCCAGCACCGGCGGGCAGATCCCGGCCGGGAGGGTGACGGCGAACCCGGCCGCCTGGGAACGCCACAGGCGGCGAAGCCGCACCTTGCACGTCTCCGCGCGGCTTTCCACATCCGCGACGGCTCGGCCGAGGTCGGCGGGATCGAGCACGGTGGTGGTCACCCAGAGGCTGATCAGGCCGACACCTGCGCCGAGCGCTTCTTCTCGTGCGGCTTGCGCGGCCTGCTCGTGGTCGGCGATGTCCCGGGCGGTCGGATCGAGCTTGCGGGCTCGCCGGTAGGCGGACCGGAACTGGGCGGCGTTGACCTGCCGCTCGACCTCGCCGGCGGCTTGCCCGGCGGTCATCGGGCGGTACAGCAGCGTGACCCGTTTCGGCTGCTCGCCGCGGGCGAGCAGCCGGGCGAGCACGTGGTGCGTGACCGGCTGACGCGGTGCCTCGTGCCACGCCCAGGTCACACTGGTGGCGCCGTCGTGCTCGTAGCGATCGGTGTGCTCCTCGGCGGCGACCGGGCCGGCGTTGCTCCAGTCCAGCAACTCGGCTGCCGCGTCCGGCGCGGCGCTGAGCAGCCGGGTCACCTCGCCTCGACTGGTCGGATCGAAGGCGTGCCGCACGATTCCGGCGATCTGCGCTGCTGTCGCCCGCCCCAGCACCGTCAGCCCGCACCCGGCCAGCGCGTCCTGCAAGCCGGGCAAGGCGCGATCGACCTCCGCGAGACAGTCCGGCACCGTCTTGGGACGGGCCGGCGACGCCGCCGGCTCGAAAGTGATCGACACGGTCGTTTGCACGTCAGCGGCGGCCTGTGGTGCGGCGGCGATGAGCTGCTGGATCACTCGCACCGCTGCCGCTGGCCCGTCCGGTGCCAGCCGGCCGGTGATGTAGTCAGCCAGCCGGGTGCCGGAATCCGGCGCGGTGTCCACCGTGACCGCGACCCATCGCACGATCGGCACGTGACCTAGGCCGGCCAGCCAGCCGCCCCAGTTCGACACCCAGGCGGTCGCCGCCTCCGGGTCAGCCAGCCAGGTCGACTGCGCGGCGCACCGCAGCGTGACGGTCATGGTCCTGAGCCGACGATGCCACACCACGCCGTACGTGCCGCCGTGGCCGTCATCGACGGACAGCAGGACGGTCGGGGCGAGCACGCCCGGCAGTTGCCAGGCGTGCTCCTGCGCCGACATCACGCCGCCGCGGAAGCTCGTGCGGCCCCGGCCGGAACCGGCGACCCAGCGGAAACGCTGCACGAGCGCCTGCGCCAGCGACACACCGTCCCACTGAGCGACGTTGCCGACGATGACGATCAGGCAGACGGGGCCGACCACCGCGAGAGCGGTCAGGCTCACCGACACCGTGATCAGCGCGACGGTCATCGCCGCGAGCACCACCATCGTCTGACCGAAGCCGAGCCCGAACATGCCCAGCGGTCGAGCGCGACGCCAACCACCGTAGGTTCGTGTCTCCTCGGCCTGAGCGTTCGTAGGCATCCTGATCACCCGGTTTCCGTCGAACGGGACGCGGTGCTCGCCGCGGACTTGACTGCTGCCCCCGCCACCTGCGCGCCGACAACGACACCGGCGACGACAGGCGCGGCAGGGCCCGCTGCGGCGGACGCCCCGACCGCACCGGCGCCTGCGGCACCAGCGCCCGCACCGGCCGCGGCGCTGCCGCCGGCCGTCGTCGTCGCCGTCGTCGTAGCGCTGCCGGCTGAGGCGCTCGCGGTGGTGGTTGTCGCGGTACTCGCCGAGGGGGCGGCACCAGCGGTGGGGGAGGGGCCGGTGAATACCGGTGGGGTCGGTCGAGGCGTGCCCGATCCGCTGTCGCCGCCGCTGGGCTGCGGCGGGTACCGGCGGTCCATGTCCCGGGCATAGTCCGTCGCGGACATGCCGGATGAGCCGCGTCTCGACGCGACCGCGTGCAGCCCCGCTGCGCCCGCCGCAGCCAGCATGCCGGCGGAGTTCCCGGTGGTTTGTACCGCGCCGACGGTCCAGTTGAAGAACCGCATCATGGCCGGCAACGCCACGAGCGTCATGCCGAGCATCCCGGCGCCGGTGAACCACGTCGAGATGTCCCGGTTCTGCGGATCGCCGATGAGCATGAACGCGACCGCGTAGCTGGTGGCGGCGAACGGCTCGTAGAAGACCATCGCGAGCAGCCAGCCGAGCACCCGCTTCAACCAGTTACTGGTGGCTGCGGTGAAGCTGCCGCTGGCGGCGAGTTGCAGCATTCCGGCGAGGATGATGATGGCGCCGTTGCGGAACAGCAGCAGCATCGCCTGCACGATGCTCGCCACGAGCACGACCATGCCCACGACGACCACCAGGACGCTGCTGATGCTCGGTCCCGCCGGAAGCAGCAGCATCTGCATCCGCGCGGCCAGTGCGTTGGTCTTGCAGCCCGGGTCGACGCCGAGCCCTGGCGCGCAGTCCATACCCCAGGTGAGGACCCACTCGGTGTAGGACTCGCACGCCCGGAGCAGCATCTGCGTGCCGGTGAGGCTTACCGCGCCGAACAACGCGGTCGTGAACAGCCCTTTCACCACCGCGACGAGCGGTTCCCCCTTGCGGTTGATAATCAGCAGGAGGGACTGCCACATGATGCCGCCGACCGAGACGATCAAGGCGAACGGCAGCATCCACCGCTGGAGAGTCTGTGCCGCTGGCGCATGCTCGACGTCGACCGGCGGCAGGTACAGCCACCACGTCACGGTCGACGTGATCAGCGTGGACTGGGCCTGGCTGATCAGGTCGGCAAGCTGGCCGATCATCGTCTCGGCCACGGCGCCAGCGACTTCCGTCGCGCCCTCTTTGAACTGGCATTTGAGATCCCATGCGTCGCACATGGCTACCTGCCCGGCAGCGGCGTGTAGCTGCGGACGACGGCAGGGCCGACCAGGGCGCGGACCGTGGACCAGTCGCCCCGGGGCGGGGCGATCAGACTCCAGTCCGTGCCCGTCCAGGAGACCTGCACCACCGTGGCCGCGCGGGCGACGCCACCGTTGCCGTCCGGCGCTTCGATGAGCAGCCGCAGGCTGGCCGCCTGCGGGCCGTACGAGTCGATGCGGACCCCGGCGATCGAGGCGTAGATGGGAGACAGCGGGTCGCCGTAGGGAATCTGCAACTGCTCCTGAGCCACGGCGTAGTCCTCGGTCACCGCGTCGATGTATGCTGCAACATCCGGCCCGACGACCTGCTCACGCAGCGTCGGTTCCCAGATTCGGGGGCCCACCTGCGGACTGGTCCGCACCAGCAGGTGCAGTGCGGCGAGAACGGCACCGGACGGTGTCTGTGCGAAGCCTCGCGCTCGCCCAGCGGAGGAGTCGCGGGGACCCGCGGTGGCGGAGACCGGCAGATCCAGCCCCGCCACGGTGGTCCAGGTCAGGTCGGTAGGCCATGAGACCTCGACGGCCACCTGCTGAGGTACGTCGGACGCCGGAGCGTCCGCCGGCGCGTTTGCCTCGGTGAGTGGCTGCCCAGGCGAGGCGTGATCGTTCCGGGTGTCGTCGCCACTGCGGGCGACCGCAACCGAAGCCAGCACAAGCAGTGCCAACCCGACGGCGGCGACGACCATGGGACGGATGCGGCGGCGGGGCGCCGTGTGCGAGATGCGGCGGTTCACGTGAGTGCCACCCCCGCGATGCCGGCGGCCAGACTGGTCAGCGCCAGTCCGGCGAGCACCCAGGGCACGCCTGCGGCGCCATCCACGGCGGTCTGTGACCGGTTACGCCGTCCGATGATCATCATCCCGGCGCAGATGAAGAAACCGAGGACGCCCGCGACCAGCAAGATCCACTTTCCCCAGCTGAGGAAGCTGGTGGCTACTGCCTCCATTCCGGGCGGTGCCGACGGCGCCGGATTCGGGGCGTTCGCGGCGAGCGCCGCTTGGCCGGCAACGACGAGCTTGAGGACCATGTCGATCTCCTCCGACAATCGAAATGCGGCCCGGTCGGGGCCGCTGCCGGAGACGTTCGTCGGGGTGCGGAGCCGTTACGGTTACCGCCGACGTTGACGGGAGCGCTGCGGGCGCTACGGGTAGCGGCGGTCCGCAACTGCTCCCCGCTGCTGCGCGCGGGTGTCCGGCGCGACAGGGCTCATCCGCGATCTGTTGAGCAGGCCGGTCCCGTGGCTGGCTCTCCGCGCGTCGCCGAACCGATTGATGTCGGCGAGGCGAATCCACGCCTCGGGCTTCCCTCGTTTCGGGGCGCGGAGCCGGTGGCGTTACGGCGCTACGGCAGCGTCGCCGCCTACGGGCGGACCCGAGCGTGACAGCATGATCCGCTCCAGTCGCATTCCCGCCCTACTGGCGGTCGTCTTCACGGCCGGGCTGCTCGGCGCCTGCTCGGCAACGACCCCTCAGCCTCGTCCGCAGCCGTCCGTGGCGTCGTCGCCCCAGCTCGTAGACCCGTCGGTGAACTACCACGACCCGCACGCGGTGTGCGCGGCGTTCGCCGTCGCCGCGCATCGCGTGGACACCTCCGTCGACCGTGATCGCGCCGACGCTTACCGGCGGGCCGCGATGTACCTGGACGCCAGGTTGGCTGCGGCGGCGGTCGACCAGGACTCGGCGCGCCAGACCCCGCAATGGCAGGAACTGGTCCACCACCGCGCCTACACCGACGTTCAGCTCGGCCCGTACGCCGGCGACGCGCTCCCGCCCGATACCGCCGAACAGCGGCACGTCGGCGCACTCGTGACAGTGCAACCGATCGGGCGTGACGGCTGGCGGGGCACGCTCGAACGCCACACCGTCGTGTGCGGCCTGCGGCCGAGCACGGTCGGGTGGCGGATCAGCGAATACGAGATCGGCTGATCGCGATGACCAGCACGAACGGACAAGCCAGCCCGACATCAGTGCGCGCCCTCGTACTGCTGCTCACCGGCGTGGTGGCCATTGCGGCCGGTCTGGTCGCCTTCGTGGCCTCGGGCGCCGCCACCCTGCTCGCCGCGAGCCCGGCGCTGGTCGCCACCTCCGCCAGCGGCCCACTCAACGTCGACGCCATACCGCCCCATGCTCGTTACCTCGCTCCCTGGGTGGTCCGCGCCGGATCGATCTGCCCCCAGATCACGCCGCCGATGATCGCAGCGCAGATCGACCTGGAGAGCAGTTGGCGTGCCGACGCCGTCGCCGACAACCCGCCTGAGCGCGGTGGGCCTGCCATCGGCATCGCGCAGTTTCAGCGCGGCACGTGGGCGAGTTGGGGCGACGACTACGACAACGACGGGCGCAACGGGCCGGACGACCCCGAAGACGCCATCTACGCGATGGGTCGCCTGATGTGCGATCTCGTCGCGTGGGCCTCCCGCAACATTACGGCGAACGTGCTGAACGGCGACCCGCTCGACATCGCCTGGGCCGGCTACTTCTGTGGCCGCGGCTGCATCGCCAGCGCCGGCGGGGTACCGGCTGCGGGCAAGGCACACGACTATCCCCAGCAGGTCCGCTCCCGCATCGGCAAGTACACCCTCGAAGCAGGAGGCACTGGCGCCTGGCGCCTTCCGCTACCCGCCGACAGCTACCAACTCGTCAGCAGGTTCCGGCCGCCATCGCGGCCCAGCCACGACGGTATCGACCTCGCCGCGGCGACCGGAACTCCGATCTACGCCGCTGCGGCTGGCGTCGTCCTAGCCGCCCGGTGCGACAGCGCGTACTGCGACCGGCCCGGAAACCCGAACCTGCCGGGCTGCGGGCTGCTGGTCAACATCAACCACGGCAACGGCATCGCCACCCGCTACTGCCACGCGGTGCGTCTCGCCGTCTCCGCCGGCGAGCAGGTCCAGGCCGGGCAGCTCATCGGCTGGGTCGGCAGCACAGGTCGCTCCTCCGGTCCACACCTGCACTTCGAGGTCCACCGAAACGCGCCGCCGCTGACGGCTGCCAACGCGGTCGACCCGCTGTCGGCAGCCACGAGCCGCGCCTGTCACCCGTGCCGCCAGTTGCTCTACGGGCAGTGTCCCGTCGAGGGTGACAGTGCCGGCCGGCAGGGTCTGAGCCGCTTGGGCGCACCGATTCACCTGGGCCAGCCGCCAGGTGCGGACCTGCGCGTCTCGGGCTGGATCCTGTGGCCAGAGCGACTGCGCCTCGATCCGCCTCCGGATGACGTCGGTCGGAACGGTGATGAAGTAGTGCGTGACGTCCATGCCGTGGGCACGCAGTCCGGTGAGGATCTCATCGAGGTAGGGCCAGACGACGACGGTCATGGGCACGACCAGTGTCCGCTGGAATTCCTGCGCGAGTGCGACCGCCGTGTCCACGACGCTGCGTCGCCATACCCGCAGGTCCTGGAAGTCCCCGCTGGGCGGTAGCGGCACGATCTCCCTAAGCATGAACCCAGGTAGTTCGGCGTCGAAGAGCAGTAGCTGGGGATCGTCCGCGATCAGCTGCTGCGCCAGCGTCGTTTTCCCCGCGCCGAACGCGCCGTTCACCCAGATCACCCGCACGGACTGTTCTCTCCCGCTGGTTCGAATGCTGGCCTCCCCACCGTAATCGGCGGCGCGGCGTGATGTACCAGCAGCCGGTCGCGGGAGTCGGCGGTAGTTCAGGTCGGCGATGCGGTCGTACTCAGCGATCAGCACACCCCCGGTGCCCAGCACCTGATCGCAGCGGGTCCAGAACGGCCGCTCGGGGAGCTGTCGGCCGGTTTCGGTGTTCGCTATCGAGCTGCGCCCGTACTGCACGAGCCGGGCGAGCCCGTGCTGGGTGCGGCCGGCGTTTTTGCGCAGGTGGGCGAGGCGGCGGCCGAGCGCGCGGCGGGCGGCGGTGATCTCGTCGTGGTCGACCATCGCTGCTGCCACCCCCGGGTTGCTGCGGTCACGATGAGCGAACACCGTAGCCGCACCCGGTGACACTTTTCGGCTGCCACTGACGGCCTTTGCCTGGCTGTCTGCGGCGGTCGTGCGGGCTCTCGACGCCCTGCCGGCAGGCCGGGACGGCAGTGCTGGCGGTGTCGGAGTTGGTGTCGGAATCTGCCGACAATGTCAGCGCACGGCGCTGCGGGCGTGTCGCCCCTGCCCCGTCCTACCGTCTCCGCATGCCTTCCGGACGTCGCGATTTCACCGCCGATCTGCCCCGTAAGCGGATGGCCGCCGGGCTGCTGATCACCGATGCGGACGAGCGGGTTCTGCTGGTTGAACCCGCTTACAAGGCGCAGTGGGAGATCCCCGGCGGGTGCGTCGAGGCTGACGAGTCGCCGTACCAGGCCGCGATCCGAGAGTGCCGGGAAGAGCTCGGTCTGGGCATGTCGCCAGGTCGGTTACTCGTCATGGACTGGGTGCCGGCCCGAGACGGGCGCACCGAGGGTGTCATGGTCATCTACGACGGCGGGACCCTCGATGCCCCCGCGACGGAACGGATCGTGGTGCCGCCGGAAGAGTTGAAGGGCTGGGCGTGGTCCGACCCGCCCCAGACCGCCCAGCGGTTACGGCCGCTGCTGGCCCGCCGGATCGCCGAGGCGCTGCGCGCCCGCGCTGACGGGTGTAGCTACTACCTCGAAGACGGAGTCCGCGTCACCTGACCGCAGGCCAACGGGGGCTCTTCCTGCGAAGGCACCGCGTCGGCGGCGCCAACCGAGATCACCGACAGCGGCACCTGCGCGGTCCCGCCGTCGGCCACGAGACACCACCACCCACCGCAGTTCACCCTGCTCACCTTCGGGAGGTACCGCCATGCCCAGAATCGACCACCCCGACCGGACGCCCGCCCGTCTCCAACCGCAGCGGGATTCGGTGTTACCGGAGTTGCGGGAGGTGTGGTGGGAGACCGGTGTGCGGGCGCGGGCACAGGCCGGTCTGTTCGCCGTCTTCTCCGAGCTGCCCCGGCTGGTCTGGGCCGCGCTCGTGGTGAGCTGGCGCGCCGACCGGCTGCGGACGTCAGTGGTGGCAGCGACGACGGTCGGAGCGGGGGTGATGGCGGCGTTCGGGCTCCTCGCGGCGCAGCGGGTGCTGGTGGAGCTGTTCGCCGGCGGACCGACCGCCGACAAGGTGGTGGCCGCGCTGCCCGCCCTGGCCGCGCTGGCGGCGGTGACGGCCTTGCGCGCCGGCATGGCCACCGCGATGGGGTACGCGCAGAACGGCCTGACGCCGAAGGTGGACCGGGAGGTGGAACGCGGGTTGTTCGAGGTGACGACGGCGGTGCGGTTGGAGGCGTTCGACGCCGACGCGTTCGCCGACGACATGGAACGAGCCTCCCGGGGCGCGAACTCCACCACCGGCCTGGTGCAGGCGTCGATGAACCTGCTCGCCGGCCTCGCTGGCGTCCTCGCGGTCGCGGTCGCCGTGGTGGTCGTCCACCCGCTGTTGTTGCTGGCCCTGCTGGTGGCGACGGTGCCGAACGGGTGGGCGTCGCTGCGGGCCGGGCACCTGCGCTACCAGACATACGCTGCCGGGTCGGTACGGCGTCGGCGGTTGTGGCTGCTGCACCGGTTGATGGCCGAACGCGACTCCGCCCCCGAACTGCGCTCCTACGGGCTGCGGGGGTTTCTGCTCGACCAGTACGACCGGGTCATGGCCGTCGAGACCGGCATCCAACTGGCCCTGGCGCGGCGGGTCACCACGACGACCACCGTCGGCGCGATGATCGGTGGGGTGGCGACCGCCGTGGTGTACGTCCTGCTCGGGCTGCTGCTCATCGACGGGCAGATTCCCCTCGCCGCCGCCGCGACCTGCGTCATCGCCGTGCAGTCCGCGCAACGGTCCCTGGCGGTGGTCACGTTCCAGGTCGACCGGGTTTACACCGAGGGGCAGCACTTCCGCGACTACACCGGCTTCATGACCCGCGCTGCCGACTACCTGCCAGCGCACACCGAACCCGCCGCAGAGCTGCCGGCACCGGGCCGGCTGGAGGAGATCACCGTCGACGCGGTGAGCCTGCGCTATCCCGACCGTGACACGCCGGCCGTCGACGAGGTGAGCCTGTGCATCGAGGCGGGGCAGACGGTGGCGTTCGTGGGGGAGAACGGCTCCGGCAAGTCCACCCTCGCCACCATGATCGCCACTCTCCGCACTCCCACCGGCGGCACCATCCGTTACAACGGCCGACCGGCCGAGGACTGGGGCACCGATGCGCTGCGGGCGCGGGTCGGGGTGGTGACGCAGGAGTACCACAAGTGGCCGTTCACCGCTGCCACGAACATCGCCGTCGGCGACATCACCACCACCCCCGGGCAGACCCGCATCGAGGCCGCCGCCGGCCGCGCCGTCGCCCACGACATGATCATCGATCTGCCTCACGGGTACGAGACGTTGCTCGACCGCACGTTCGCCGGTGGGCAGGACCTCTCGGGTGGGCAGTGGCAGCGCATCACCGCCGCTCGCGGGTTCCTGCGCGACGCGGACGTGCTCATCATGGACGAGCCGTCGTCCGCCCTCGACCCCCGTGCCGAGGACGCCCTCTTCCAGGCCATTCGAGACCGGCAGGGGCGCGGTATCACGATCCTGATCACTCACCGGCTGGCCAACGTTCGCCACGCCGACCGTATCTTCGTCCTGCACCACGGCCGTCTCGTCGAGTCCGGCAGCCACGACCACCTGATGAACGCCGACGGGCGGTACGCGGAGCTGTTCACCCTGCAAGCCGCCGGCTACGAAAACACCGGCCCCGCTGCGGCGGCGCCCCGGCAGACCGCGACCGCCGGACGGAGCACGCTATGACTACGTCGAATCCCACGAAGCTTGCATGTGCAAGTCACCCAGTCTTAGGGAGGACGCCTCGCAGGCGTGAAAGCCGGGCAGATAGGGGCATAGTGGGGTCTGCCTTACCGGTCAGATCTGTGAAGGCTTTTGCCAAGCGGTGGCTTCGAGGGTGCGCCAGAGCGCTCGCGGCGCAACTCTGCATCCGGCTGGGACAGACCGGCGAGCCGACACCCGCGGGGCGGTGAACGTGGCCGAACGGATCCGTATCGCCATCGCGCAGACTCATGTCGCCGCCGACCCGGCCGCCAACGGCACCGCGATCCGGGCCGCCGTGCGGCAGGCCGCCGACGGCGGCGCCCGGCTCGTCCACTTCGCCGAAGGCGCGCTGAGCGGCTACGCGGGTGCGGTCAAGCCGCACTACGCCGGATGGCACATCGACTGGGCGCCGGTCGCCGAACAGCTGGCCGCAACGATGGCGCTGGCCGGTGAGCTCGGGGTGTGGGTCGTGGTCGGCGGCAGCCATCGGCTCACCGGAGACCACTGGCCCCACAACTCGCTGTGGGTGATCAACGACAGCGGTGATTTGGTCGACCGGTACGACAAGCGGCTGCTGTCGCACAACGAGGTCGGCGGTTTCTACACCCCGGGCGAGCACGTCTGCACCTTCGCGGTGGATGGGTTCACCTTCGGCTGTCTGCTCTGCATCGAGGTCAACTTTCCTGAGCTGTGGATGCAGCAGGCCGACCTCGGTGTGGACTGCGTGCTGTTCTCCAGCTTCTCCGAGGACCCGATTTTCGAGATCATCGCCCGCGGGCACGCTGCCACCACTGGATGCTGGGTCAGCATGGCCGTGCCCGCCCAATGCGCGCCGGCCGCGTCCTGCGCGCTGATCGGCCCGCACGGCTATCTGCTGCGCTGCGCGAGGTCGGACGGTCCGGATGTCGTCTGCGTCGATCTGGACCGCACCGATGCGGACCTGGATATCGCGCTGAACAAGGTTCGGCCGTGGCGAGCCGCCGCCCGGGCCGGTGACATATACGCCACCCGTCGGGTCACCGATGCCCGCAGCCTCGACCGCACCCAACCCTGAGCCTCTGCAGAGGGAGTAGCCGTGACCGACCTCGACCGGGTCTTCGACGCCGTACCGGGCCTGATCTACACCCACCATGAGCGGCACGGCGAAACGGTGCACCGCTCGGCACCGGAGTCGATCCGTCGCGAGCTGGCTGCCCTGCAGGTCCGCGCCGGGGACCGGGTGCTTGAGATCGGTACGGGCTCCGGGTACAGCGGTGCGCTGCTCGCGCACCTGTGCTGCCCGGACGGCCAGGTCACCAGCATCGACATCAGCGACGAACTTGTCCGCCGCGCGGCAGCCATCCACGCCGAGCGTGGGGTAACCAGCGTCGACTGCCATGTTGGCGACGGCCTGGCCGGCTACCCCGCCGCAGCGCCCTTCCATCGAGTTGTTTCGTGGTGTGCTCCGCCGCGGCTGCCGAAGGCGTGGACGCAGCAGGTTGTGAACGGTGGGCGGATCGTCGTCTGCCTGCCGATCACGGCCCTGCCGTCGACCACGTTGATCGCCACCATCACCGTCGCGGCCGGGAAACCTCGTATCGAAGCCCTCGCCGGGGGCGGCTACGCCCAGAGCACGCCCGTCGCGGTCGACGATGCCCTGACCGTCCCCGGCCGCTGGGTCGACTACTGCGACCGCCGGCCCGATCCGTCCTGGATCGGCATCTGCTGGCGCGCTGCCGACGACGCTCAGCACGCCGGCGCCCGCTCCGCCCTCGGTCAGCTGCTGCATCCCGGGTACACCGACACGTATCGGCAGATGGAGCTGCACTGGCGCTCCTGGTACACCTGGACGTCTGCGCTCGGCGACCCGCAGCTGAGCCTGGTGTCGCTGCGCAACGAGATCCGCGGACTCGGTCACACCACACCAAGTTCGGCGGCGGTGATCCTGACCGATGGCAGGGTCATCGCGGAGCCGGCCGGACTCGCCGTCCCTGCGCTCCTTGCGGACCTGGCTGCAACGGTGGGAACACGGCGGCCGTCCGGCACCCGAGTCCTTCGCCCGCACCCTGGTGCCGCACGACGGCCCTGACCTCGCTGGCTGGGACCTGCAGGTCGGCCATGGCTCCGTGACCACCCGACCGGCAGCCGCCGCGGCGCGTCGATGAGCCTCGCCGCCCTTGAGCAGGCCAACACCCGAGGCGGAAAGGCGCGCAGCCACCCGCCACCACGATCGCGTACACCGTGGCCGCCCTGGAACAGATCCACCGCAGGCGACCCTTCTCCCTGGACGGCTGGGCAGAGCACTCACCCCCCGCCGGCCTGGCCCAACTTCCCGCTCCCGGCGACTGACCCGGCGAGTGCAGCCGCTGCCTCACTGCGCCCGACATGCTCGCACTCTCCCCGCTCGGCAGCCACCTCGTGAACGGAGGCCTCCCGTTGACTGTTGTCTTCAAGCCGGACGGCATCGACACCTGCGACCTGCCCCTGGCGGGTACCGGCCGACTGGCCGCTCCCGGCCCTGCTCGACGGCGTGCTCAACACCCACCAGTGACGCGGACGGTAGCGGCTTCGCCGCACCCGCGCCCGACACCCCGCATCACGCAGATGAACACCTCCGAACACCTCCGGAAAGGACAGCAGGAGTGGACACCACGATCGAGAGCACCTCACCGGACCGGCTCCGCGCCGACCTGGTAGCAACCCTGACAGCGAAGAACTGGATCCGCACACCAGTGATCGAGCACGCCTTCCGGACGGTGCCCCGGCACCTGTTCGTGCCGGACACGGTCACCCCGCAACAGGCGTACGAGGATACGATCGTCGTGACCAAGCGCGGGCCCGACGGCAAGTCGACCAGCACCGTCTCGGCGCCATATCTCCAGGCTTATGCCTTAGAACAGGCCGATTTGCGGCCGGGCGCACGCGCCCTCGAGGTCGGCTCCGGCGGTTTCCAGGCGGCCTTGATGGCCGAACTAGTCGGCCCGGACGGGCACGTGGTCACCGTCGACATCGACGCCGACATCACCGGCCAGGCCCGCACCTACCTCGACCGGGCCGGCTACCCCCAGGTTCAGGTCCTGCACGGCGACGGCAATCTCGGCCACCCACCGGGAGCGCCCTTCGACGCGATCATCGTGTCCGTTGAGGCCGGCGACATCGCCCCGTCCTGGATCGAGCAACTCGCTCCGGGCGGCAGGATCATCGTTCCGCTGCGGATGCGAACTCTGACTCGCTATCTCACTCTGCGGCGATCCGGTGATCATCTCGTCGCGACCGCGGCGCTGCAATGTGGCTTCGTCGCGATGCAGGGCGACGGCAGCCAGCTCGCCCGCCGGGTGCCGCTGCGCGGCAACGACATCGTCCTGCTGCTCGACGATCCGACCGAGGTGGATGCCGGCGCTCTCACTGCTGCCCTCGACCAGCCGCGACGGGAGGTGTGGTCGCCTGTCACCATAACCATGCACGAGCTTGAGTCGTTCGAACGCTTGCACCTGTGGCTGTCCAGCCAGCCCCGCCCGTTCGGTGCCCTCGCCGTCGACCGGCAACGTACCGAGGGCCTGGTCGACCCGCAGGACCGGTTCACCTGCCCGGCCCTGCTCACGTCCGGCAGCCTCGCCTACCTGACCATGCGCAAGATCGGCGATGACCGGTGGCAGTTCGGCGCTCACGGCTTCGGCCCCGACGCGCATGCGCTCACCGCCGACCTGCTTGACCTCATCGCCGTCTGGGACCGTGACTACCGACACGCACCCGCTCCGGAGATCACGGTCCACCCGCACGGCACCACCCCACCACCAGCTACCGGGCAGCCACAACTCGTCGTGGCCCGTCGACACACCGTGATCGCCACGACCTGGTCCATGCCGGGGGGTGCGCGGTGACCACCGGATCGTGCATCGAACGCCATTCCCCGCACTTTCCAACGTTGGTGATCATTCGGGGAAATTCCGGCAGTGGGAAGACCACGACCGCCCGTGAGGTACGCCGCCGTTTTGGACGCGGTGCGGCCCTGCTGGAACAGGACTACCTGCGCAGGACCGTGCTCCGGGAACACGACAGCGCCCGCATCAACCCGGTCGCCCCGGCGTTTATCGCTGCTACGGCGCGCACCGCCCTCGATCTCGGTTACCACGTCATCCTCGAAGGCATCCTGCACACCGAACGCTACGCGACCGTCCTGCACCAGCTTATCGGCGACTATCCCGGACCGGTCGCCGTGTTCTACCTGGACGTGTCCTTCGACGAGACCGTTCGCCGCCACCTCAGCCGCGACGAGCCCACCCCCGTGACCCCCGACGAGATGCGCCGCTGGTACACCGACCGCGACCTGCTCGACATCCCCGGGGAGACCGTCATCGGCGAGACCAGCACCTTCGAGCAGACGGTCACCACGATCCTGCACGCCAGCGGCCTTACCACCGTCGTCCCGCAGACGCCCTGCCCACGACGATGCCCGCACTGCGCTCGCAAAGCCGACCAGACGACCACCGCGACGGAGGCTTCGTGACGCCGCCTCCGGACCGGAATTCCGCAGCTCAGAGCCGCTCATGTCCACAGCAAGGCACTCAAGGCGTACGCCGGGGAAGAAGGATCGTATCGATGAGAGACATGCCGCCGACGTCGCGACAGACAACCGAAGTGACCAGCACGTTCGTGATCGATGGTGTTCCGGGACGGCTGGCCACCATCGCCACGTCGAACGGCGAGGTCGCTCACGTCGACCTGCGGGCCGGCACGCACAACTCCACCCTGGCCGGGCTCACCGACGCCCTGTCTACCGCGATCACCACCGCACTCCGAGCCGGAGCACCCCCAGCGTTCGTCGATGCGTTCCGGCGTACCCGCTACGTTCCAGCCGGCGCAACCGGTGATCCGCACGTGCCGTATGCGACGTCGCTGGGCGACTACCTCGCCCAGCGCCTGCACCACAACCACCCCGACGGGCAGCAACGGCCATGACGACGCCGCCCGCCGGCTGGGCGGACCCGGCAGACGTTGGGCGCGGTGACGAGTTGCGGGAGTTGGTCAGGGCCAACGTGCCGCTGATGCGGGCGCTGACCGTGGTGCGGGACTCGGGGCTGCCCGACGCGTGGATCGGCGCGGGTGTCCTGCGCGACCTGGTCTGGGGACGGCGCTACGGCACCGGGTTCGACCTGCGTACGGTGCGGGATGTAGACGTGGCGTTCTTCGACCCTGCCGACCTGAGCCGGGACAACGACGATCGGGCCACCGCCCGGCTGGCCACGACCGAACCGGGCGTGCCGTGGGAGGCGAAGAACCAGGCCGCCGTGCACACCTGGTACCCGCGCCGGTTCGGCGGGCCGCCGGTCCCACCGTTTCGCGGCATCGCCGAGGCGGTCGCGACCTGGCCCGAGTACGCCACCGCTGTCGCGATCCACCTCGACCCCGACAATCACATCGAGGTCTGTGCGCCGCATAGCCTTGATGATCTTCTCGACGGCGTGTGGCGACGCAATCCCAACCGAGTCAGCGAACAGGCCTCCTACGAGCGGCTTTCCCGCCACCAGCCGGCGCAGCGGTGGCCGGGAGGCCGCGTCATCACCAGCCCTCCCGCACACAGGGAGGACCGGTGACCGGGTTGTTCCTCGTCGATGGGCACCAACTGCTCTACTGCGCTTGGTTCGGATTCCCTGCCCGGATCACTAGCCGCGACAAGACCCGCGACCTGACGGGCGTGTTCGGGTTTCTCGCCCTCATGCGCAAAGCCCACCGCCTTCACGCACCCGACCACGAACTCGTCGTCGTCTTCGACGGCGAACACGCCGCCGCCCGGCGCGCCGCCGCCGTGCCTGGTTACAAGGCGAACCGGGCTGGTGCCGACCACACGCCCATCGCGTCGCTGCCCGACGTCAAGCGGGCGCTCGACGCCGCAGCCGTCCGCTGGACAGAGATCGACCAGATGGAAGCCGACGACGTTATCGCCACCGCCACCACCAGTGCCGTCCAGGCGGGCCGATCCGTCGTCTGCTACTCCAGCGACCGGGACTTCTACCAACTCCTACGGCCCACCGTCACTGTCGTCACCCCACGCCGCACCGTCATCACCGCCGCCGATATTCACCACCGCTACCGCATCCACCCCCGCCAATGGCCGGACTACCGGGCCCTCACCGGCGACCTCGCCGACAACATTCCCGGCATCCGCGGCATCGGTCCCACCACCGCCGCCATGCTCCTCACCGACGGCTGGCACCTCGACCAACTCCCCAACAGCCCTCGACTCCGCAACCCACGCTGCCACCCCATCACCCACCAATGGACCGAGCTGCTCGCTTGGCGCGACGCCATCCGCCTACGTTCCGACATCCCACTCCCCGACACGCTGATCACCGGCCAGCCCACCGCGCCCCTGCCTAGCGCGGCCCACCTCCTCGACCGACTCCACCTCTGGTAACGCCCGATCCGGCCGGCCCGAATTTCTGCGGCAGCCCGGTGGCGGCGTTCGACTACGGCGACACGCTCATCGGCATCAACCTCACCGCCTTGGACGACCAGGACGACCCCCTTCTCGTCCCGGTCAACCAGTCCTTCCGCGACGACGCGGTCACCTGGCTGCCTCAGGTCCCCGACACTCAGCACAGCATCAGCTGATTGCCTGGTGCCGGGAGGCAGACAGCACCAGCCCGAAGCCTGGGGGTTCTGCCGGGGGACTGCGGAACGTGTCCACGGCTACCGTGCATTTGCCCGAACATCGTCGTGCCGAAGAGGGGCGACGCTCCGACACGCCAAACCCCAATTGGAACACTCGTTCAAGGCTACTAGCCTCGATCCGTCAGAGGGTGTGGCTCCCTGCCTGACCGTTTTGGCTTGACCGTTTTGTCCGCTAGGTTTGGGTGTGGGATCGCCACGTGTCGCTGTGGGCGCGCGAG
>NZ_JBXUOW010000052.1:0-35855 GCF_057196645.1 Micromonospora sp. ATLC16 | reverse complement strand
GGCGGCGGCCGTGCACGCCTGGTCCGGCCGGCTCGGCGCCCGGGTCGCGGAGACCGGCGACGGGGTACGCGCCGCCGCCGGGGCGTACGAGTCGGTGGACGCCAGGGCTGCCGCCCGGCTCTCCGGCCTGCCCCGATGAGTGCACCAGGTCAGGTCGGTTACGCCCGGCTCGCCATGGTCGACCCGGCGGCGTGGCGGGCCACCGGATCGGCCTGGGCGAGCCTGGCCGGGGTGGCCGAGCGGCGGGCCGGTGAGCTCACCGACGGCAGCGCCGCCCTGCGTACCGGTTGGTCCGGCCGGGCCGCCGAGTCGGCCACTGCCCGGCTGACCGGGCTGCACGACGAGCTGGTCGTGCTGATGCCGGCCGCGATCGAGACCGACCAGGTGCTCGCCGAGTTCGCCACCCGGTTGGTGGCCGCCCGGGCTCGACTGACGGCCGCCGTGGCATTGGCCACCGCCAGCGGTGTGCTGATCGACCGTCGAGGTGGGGTACGCGCCGATCCCACCCGGCTACCGTCCGACCGCGCCGACGCGACGGTGATCCAGGTGGCCACGGCCCTGCGGGAGGCGCTCGACCTGGCCGCCACGGCCGACGGGGAGGCCACGACGCGCCTCGCACGGCTGACCGAGGCCGCCGGTACCGGCTGGACGGCCCGGCCATCGGTGTACCGGCCACCGTCCGACGCCGAGCCGGGTCTGGTGCGGCGCTGGTGGGCCGGGCTCACCCCGGCCGAGCGCCGCTGGCTGGTGGTGCACGAGCCGGAGCTGACCGGGCGACTCGACGGGGTGCCGGCCGATGCCCGTGACCAGGCCAACCGGATGCTGCTCGCGGCCCGGCGGGCGGCCCTGGCGCAACGGTGGGAGCAGTTGCTGGCCCGGGTGCCGCGTGGCCCGCTGGAAGTGGCCGGGCTGCGGGGCGTCGAGGCCGCGCTCTCCGGCCTGGACGCACTCGCCGCCCGGCTGGAGTCGGCCCAGCAGCCACGGGCGTACCTGCTGGGCATGGACGTCGACGGTGAGGGGCGGGCGGTGGTGGCGCTGGGCAACCCGGACCGGGCCGGCGAAGTGCTCACCTATGTACCCGGGATGACCGCCGGGCTCGACGACGCCACCGGCGAGTTGGGCCGGGCGGCGCGGGTGCTGGCCCGGGGTGCCGAGCTGGCACCTGATGCGCTGACCTCGGCGGTGCTCTGGCTGGATTACGACGCGCCGGACTTCCTGCACGAGGCGGCCTGGGACGGGCAGGCCCGCGCGGCCGGGGAGGCGCTGCACCGGTTCCAGGAGGGCCTCCGGGCCACCCACGACGGCCCGCCGGCCCGGCAGACCGTGCTCGGGCACAGCTACGGGTCGCTGGTGGTGGGCACCGCCGCTCGCGACCATGGCCTCGCCGCGGACGCCCTGGTCTTCGTCGGCTCGCCCGGGGTCGGTGTGACGCACGCGGCCGACCTGGGGTTGCCACCCGGGCAGGTCTGGGCCAGCACCGCCCCGGACGACGTGATCCGGCTGACCCGCCCGCCGGACGAGCTGGCGCTGCGGGCGGCGCTCGGTGTCTCCCCGGTCGGCACGATCGCCGGCTGGCTGGCCGGGCCGAGCGACGAACGGTGGTTCGGGCGCGACCCGGCCGAGCCGGGCTTCGGCGGTCGGACGTTCCCCAGCGGGCGGTACGGCCACACCGGCTACTGGCATCCGGACAATCCGGCGCTGGACGGCATGGCGCGGGTGATGCTGGGGCGCTGAGGCCGGCCCCGGCGGCCGGGTCGACCGCCGGGTACCGGTTGTCGGCTACTCCACGGTGACGGACTTGGCGAGGTTGCGGGGCTGGTCGACGTCGTGTCCCCGGGCGGCGGCGATCTCGGCCGCGAACACCTGCAACGGCACGGTGGTCACCAGCGGGGCGAGCAGCGTCGGCGTACGCGGCACCTGGATCAGGTGATCGGCGTAGCGGACCACCGATTCGTCGCCCTCCTCGGCGATGACGATGGTGCGGGCGCCCCGCGCGCGTACCTCCTGGATGTTCGAGACGACCTTGTCGTGCAGCATGCCCCGGCCCACCGGCGAGGGGACGATGCAGATCACCGGGGTGCCCTTGTCGATCAGCGAGATCGGGCCGTGCTTCAGCTCGCCCGCGGCGAAGCCCTCGGCGTGCATGTACGCCAACTCCTTGAGCTTCAGCGCGCCCTCCAGCGCCACCGGGTAGCCGACGTGCCGGCCGATGAACAGCACCGTCGACTCGGCACGCAGCTCGCGGGCCAGCTCGCGGACCGGCTCGATCCGGCCGAGCAGCTCGCGCAGCTTGTCCGGCACCCGGTGGAGCTGCTCGACCACGGCCGCCACCTCGTCGGCGTACTTGACGCCGCGCACCTGCGCCAGGTGCAACCCGATCAGGTAGCAGGCGATCACCTGGGTGAGGAACGCCTTGGTGGAGGCGACGGCGATCTCCGGGCCACCGTGGGTGTAGAGCACCGCGTCGGACTCCCGGGGGATGGTGGAGCCGTTGGTGTTGCAGACGGCCAGGACCCGGGCCTTCTGCTCCTTGGCGTGCCGCAGCGCCATCAGGGTGTCCATGGTCTCGCCGGACTGCGAGATCACCACGATCAGGGTGGACCGGTCCAGCACCGGATCGCGATAGCGGAACTCGCTGGCCAGCTCCACCTCGCAGGGGATCCGGGTCCAGTGCTCGATGGCGTACTTGGCCACCATCCCGGCGTGGTACGAGGTGCCGCAGGCGACGATGAAGATCTTGTCGACGTCACGCAGGTCCTGGTCGCTGAGGCGGACCTCGTCGAGCATGATCTCGCCGCTCTCGGTCAACCGCCCGAGCAGCGTGTCGGCGACGGCCTGCGGCTGCTCCTCGATCTCCTTGAGCATGAACCAGTCGTAGCCGCCCTTCTCGGCCGCCGAGGAGTCCCAGTCGATGTGGAAGTCCTTGCCGCTGGCCGGCTGCCCCTCGAAGTCGGTGATCTCGATGCTCTCGGCGGTGATCAGCACGATCTGGTCCTGACCCAACTCGACCGCGTCCCGGGTGTGCTCGATGAACGCGGCCACGTCGCTGGCGAGGTAGTTCTCTCCGTCGCCGCGGCCGACGACCAGGGGCGAGTTGCGGCGTGCGCCGACCACCGCGCCGGGAATCGCCGAGTCGACGGCGAGCAGCGTGAAGGCGCCCTCCAGCCGCTGGCAGACCACCCGCATGGCCGCGGTCAGCAGTTGCGGCCCGTCCGGCTGGCCCGCCGCGCGCAGGTCGGTCAGGGCAGCGGAGAGCAGGTGGGCCGCGCACTCGGTGTCGGTGTCGCTGGTGAAGGTGACGCCCTCGTCCTCCAGCTCGGCACGGAGCTTGGCGAAGTTCTCGATGATGCCGTTGTGGATCACCGCTACCCGCCCGTCGGGGGACAGGTGCGGGTGGGCGTTGCGGTCGGTGGGACCGCCGTGGGTGGCCCATCGGGTGTGTCCGATGCCGGTGGTGCCGTCGCCGATGCCGATCGGGCTGGCGCCGCAGCCGGCCGGGTCCTCGGCCGCCCGCTCGGAGAGCACCTTCTCCAGGTTGGCCAGCTTGCCGGCCTTCTTCTCGGTCAGCAGCGCCCCGTCGCAGACGATGGCGACGCCCGCCGAGTCGTAGCCGCGGTACTCCAGCCGCCGCAAGCCGTCGAGCACGATGCCGAGCGCCGGTCGGGCGCCGGCGTAACCCACGATTCCACACATGGGTCGCAGCCTAACCAGTTCCGCTCACGATGTCTGCTTGAAAGCGGGGTAAACAATCACTGAATTTGAGCGATCCGGCGATGGCGGCGATCGGAGCGACAAAGCACGCATTCGATGGTGGGCGGGCTGGCAGATCACCCCCGTACCCTGACGGGCGTGACGAGCCGCGATGTCGACCCGCTGGTGGCCCGGATGCGCCCGTTCGGGACGACGATCTTCGCCGAGATGTCCGCCCTCGCGGTGCGTACCGGGGCGGTGAACCTCGGGCAGGGTTTCCCGGACACCGACGGCCCGCCCGAGATGCTCGCCGCCGCGGCGCAGGCCCTGGCCGCCGGTCGCAACCAGTACCCGCCCGGCCCCGGCATCCCCGAACTACGGGCGGCGGTGGCGGGGCACCAGCGCCGCTTCTGGGGCCTGGAGTACGACCCGGACGGCGAGGTGGTGGTGACCGCCGGAGCCACCGAGGCCGTCGCCGCGGCCATCCTCGCCCTCTGCGAGCCTGGCGACGAGGTGGTCTGTTTCGAGCCCTACTACGACTCGTACGCCGCCTCGATCGCCCTGGCCGGCGCGGTCCGGCGACCCGTCACCCTGCGTCCCGAGACCGACGGGCGGTACACCTTCGACCCGGCGGCACTGCGGGCGGCGTTCGGTGCGCGTACCCGGCTGGTGCTGCTGAACTCGCCGCACAACCCGACCGGCAAGGTGTTCACCCCGGACGAGCTGGCCCTGATCGCCGAACTGTGCCAGGAGCACGACACGTACGCGGTCACCGACGAGGTGTACGAGCACCTGGCCTTCACCGACGCCGTCAGCGGGCACGTGCCGCTGGCCACGCTGCCCGGGATGCGCGAGCGCACCCTGCGGATCTCCTCGGCCGGCAAGACCTTCTCCTGCACCGGATGGAAGGTGGGGTGGGCCAGCGGGCCGGCGGCGCTGGTGTCCGCGGTGCTGCGGGTCAAGCAGTTCCTCACCTACGTCAACGCCGGGCCCCTGCAACCCGCGGTGGCGGTGGCGCTCGCGCTGCCCGACGACTACTTCACCGCCTTCCGGGCCGACCTACAGGCCCGCCGAGACCAACTGGTCAGCGGGCTGGCCGCCGCCGGGTTCGACGTGTACACCCCGGAGGGCACGTACTTCGTCACCGCCGACATCACCGCTCTCGGCGGCACGGACGGCGTGGACTTCTGCCGCGCGCTGCCCGAGCGCTCCGGCGTGGTGGCGGTGCCCACCCAGGTCTTCTACGACGATCCCGAGGCGGGACGGCGGCTGATCCGGTTCGCCTTCTGCAAACGCCAGGAGGTGCTGGCCGAGGCGGTGACCCGGCTACGCCGGCTGCCCGAGTTCCGGTGACCGAAGCCGGGGTCAGCCCGGCCGGCGGCCATCATTCCACGACACCTCGCACGGTAGGGGTAGGCAGGTTCGGTCCGGACGGAACCGGTTACCGACCAGGGTTTCCGGTCAGGCCGGACTGGCGGTACGCACGTGGTCGGCGATGCGCTCGGCGACCTCACGTGCCTTCTGCTCGGTGGCGGCCTCGACCATCACCCGGACCAGCGGCTCGGTACCCGACGGGCGCAGCAGCACGCGACCGGTCTCGCCCAGTTCGGCCTCGGCCCGCTCGACCTCGGCGCGTACCGTCGATGCGGCGGCGCCGACGGTGCGGTCACCGACCGGCACGTTGATCAGCACCTGGGGAAGCTTGGTGACCACGCTGGCGAGGTCCGCCAGGGAGCGACCGGTGGCCGCCACCCGGGCCATCAGGTGCAGCCCGGTGAGGACCCCGTCACCGGTGGTCGCGTACGCCGGCATCACGATGTGGCCGCTCTGCTCGCCGCCCAGGGCGAGCCCGGAGGCACGCAGTTCCTCCAGCACGTACCGATCGCCGACCTTGGTCTCGACCAGCCGGATGCCCGCCGCGGACATGGCCAGGCGCAGGCCGAGGTTGCTCATCACGGTGGCGACCAGGGTGTCCCCGGTCAGCGTGCCGGCTTCTCGCATGGCCAGCGCCAGGATCGCCATCACCTGGTCGCCGTCGACCTCGTCGCCGTCGGCGGTCACGGCCACGCACCGGTCGGCGTCACCGTCGTGCGCGATGCCGAGTAGCGCCCCGTGCTCCACCACCGCCTGGCGCAGCGCCTCGATGTGGTTGGAGCCGCACTCGTCGTTGATGTTGAGCCCGTCCGGCTCGGCGTTGATCGCGATGACCTCGGCACCGGCCTCCCGGTAGACCGCCGGGGCCACCTCGGCGGCGGCACCGTTGGCGCAGTCGACCACGACCTTGATCCCGTCGAGGCGGTGCGCCGCGGTTCCGGCGACGTGCTGCACGTAGTGGTTGGCGCCATCGAGCAGGTCGTGCACCCGGCCCACTCCCGCGCCGACCGGACGATTCCAGGCGGTGGTGGCGTTGGCCTCGATGGCCGCCTCGATCCGCATCTCGATCTCGTCGGGCAGCTTGTGTCCACCGGCCGCGAACAGCTTGATCCCGTTGTCCGGCATCGGGTTGTGCGAGGCCGACAGCATCACGCCGAGATCCGCCTTGGCCTCCGCAGTGAGGAACGCCACCGCCGGAGTGGGCAGCACACCCACCCGGATCACCGTCGCCCCCGCGCTGGTCAGCCCGGCCACCACGGCAGCCTCAAGCATCTCGCCGCTGGCCCGGGTGTCCCGACCCACCACGGCCAGCGGGGCGCGGCCACGATCCGACTCGGCGAGGGTGTGGGCGGCAGCGACGGCCACCGAGAGCGCCAACTCCGGGGTGAGATCGGCGTTCGCCCGCCCGCGTACGCCGTCCGTGCCGAACAACCGGCCCATACCCACCAACCTCCGATGAACTGCCGATACAGAAAAAACGCCTGGTCGTGAGGCTACGAAACGGCCGGCCCACCTCCCCTGTCGGGGGAGGCGGACCGGCCGTCCGTCAGAAGTACAAGGTGCGGCTGGAGATCAGCGCTTCGAGTACTGGGGAGCCTTACGAGCCTTCTTGAGGCCGTACTTCTTGCTCTCCTTGACCCGGGCGTCCCGAGTCAGGAAGCCGGCCTTCTTCAGGGCCGGGCGGTCGTCGGGCTCGCTGACGATCAGCGCCCGGGCGATGGCCAGCCGCAGCGCACCGGCCTGGCCGGTGGTGCCACCGCCCCGCAGGTTGGCGATGACGTCGAACGCCTCGGGCTTCTCGGCGGTCACCAGCGGATCCTTGATCAGCTGCTGGTGCACCTTGCTCGGGAAGTACGCCTCCAGGTCACGCCCGTTGCAGGTGATCTTGCCGGTGCCCGGCACGATGCGCACCCGGACGATGGCCTCCTTGCGCCGACCCACGGTCTGGATCGGACGGTCACCACGAGGCGCGCGCGCGACGGGCGCCGGCGCCTCGGTGGCCTCAGGGGCGACCTCGGTGGCGGTGATGTCGGTCATGCTGCTTCCTTCGCCCGCGCTCACTGCGCGATCTGCTTGATCTCGAACGGCACCGGCTGCTGCGCGCCGTGCGGGTGCTCGGCACCGGCATAGACCTTCAGCTTCTTGATCAGCTGACGGCCGAGCTTGTTGTGCGGGAGCATCCCCTTCACCGCCAGCTCAATGGCCCGCTCGGGACGCTTGGCCAGCAGCTCCTCGTAGCCGACCTGCTTGAGGCCACCCGGGTAACCGGAGTGCCGGTAAGCGATCTTCTGCTGGCGCTTGTTGCCGGTCAGCGCTACCTTGCCCGCGTTCACGACGACGACGAAGTCGCCCGTGTCGACGTGCGGCGCGAAAGTCGGCTTGTGCTTGCCCCGCAGCAGCGTGGCGGCGTGGGTGGCCAGGCGGCCCAGCACGACATCAGAGGCGTCGATGACGTGCCACTGACGCTCGATCTCACCCGGCTTCGGGCTGTACGTACGCACAGGTCTACCTTGTCTCGTCGTCGGTCTGGGGTAGCGCGCCGAGGTGACCAGGACATCCCAGCCGGACCAGCGCGCACGAACGACCAAGCGTACCTCAGGCGGCACGCCTACAGATGTCGTACAACAGCAGGCAACGATACCCGCAGCCCCGCCGGCCGGTCAAAACGGGGTCCGGCCGGCCGGGGCGAGCGGGTCCTGCATGATGGCCGTCACACCCCGTGGCGGGCCATCCGGCTGCCGGGACGCAGGTACGCCACCCAGGTGACCACCAGCAGCACCAGGAAGAACCCCACGTAGAAGCGCAACGCCGGCTGGATGCCTCCGTAGGTCGACCGGGCCCAGGCGTAACAGATCGGCACCAGGAAACCGCCGAAGGCACCGACCGCGGAGATGATGCCCAGGGCACCGGCGGCCTGCCGCCGCATCGCCAGCATCATCTCCGGCGCACCGCCGCGCTCCTCGCCCTTGATCTGGAAGATCCTGCTGATCATCCGGTAGGTCGAGCCGTTACCGACGCCAGTGGCCACGAAGAGCAGCAGGAAAGCCACGAAGAACAGGCCCAGGCTGCGCCGCTCCACCGACCAGAGCGCGCCCAGGGCACCGACCGCCATCAGCACGAAGCTGGCCACCGTGACCCGGGCCCCACCGACGAGGTCGGAGAGGCGGCCACCGAACGGCCGACAGAGCGAGCCCACTCCCGCGCCGAGGAACGCCCAGGCCAGCGCGACGTCCGGCCGACCGAACACCGAGTTGAGCAGCGTGGGGAAGGCCGCCGAATAGCCGATGAACGAGCCGAAGGTGCCGATGTACAGCAGCGACATGATCCAGGTGTCGCGGTGCCGCAGCGACGACCAGACCGGCCCCACGTCGGCCTTCGCCTCGGCCAGGTTGTCCATGAACAGGTACGCGCAGACGGCGGCGATCACCGCCAGCGGGATGTACATCAGACCGGCCCGGGACAGTGCGAGCCCGCCACCCAGCACGATCACCTGGGGCACCACGAACTGCACGACGGCCACCCCGATGTTGCCGCCGGCGGCATTGAGCCCCAACGCCCACCCCTTCTCCCGCTCCGGATAGAAGAAGGAGATGTTGGCCATGCTGGAGGCGAAGTTGCCGCCACCGAATCCGGCCGTGGCGGCGATCAGCAGCAGCGACACGAACCCGATCTCCGGGTGCTCGACCGCCCAGGCCAGTCCGGCGCAGGGCACGATCAGCAGCAACGCGGAGATGACCGTCCAGTTGCGGCCGCCGAAGACCGGCACGGCGAAGGTGTACGGCAGCCGCAGCAGGGCGCCGACTCCGCTGGGTACGGCGGTCAGCCAGAGCGCCTGGCTGGTGGTGAGCTGCCATCCGGAGTCGCCGAGCCGGACGACGACGATGCTCCAGAGCAGCCACACCGAGAAGCCGATGTGCTCGGCGAAGATCGACCAGATGAGGTTGCGTCGGGCGACGCCGCGGCCGATCCGCTGCCAGAAGGCGGGATCCTCCGGTGCCCAGTGCCCGATCCACCGACCTGGTCGGCGATCCAGGCTCTCCTCTTCGATTACCGTCGACTGCTCGCTCGTGGTGGTCATGCGGCAGAAGTTAGGGAGCTGCCGTTACCGCGGCGTTCGCCGTTCGGGTCGGCTCGGCAACGGGGATCGCACCACCGTCCGACGGCGACGGTGAGCAACGCGTCGGCTCAGAGCTGCTGGAGGATGCGCAACGCCCGGTCCACCCGCCGCATCGTCTCCGCGTCGGCGACGTCCACGCACTCGGTGAACCACTTCTTCATCGGCGAGGATATCCGGTCGGGCATGACCACCCGGTCCCCCATCGACACCGCCAGTGGTGAATCGCGCAGCAGCGCCGCCTCCACCACCTCGGCCACGATCACGATGGGCACCGCCGTCGCGTTGTAGACATCGGAACTGATCACCAGGCCGAGGCGTTCCCGGGCGCCCTCGATCCGCCAGACCTCGCTCCTACGCAGCACGTGGCGGACCACCGAAGAGCAGATCGTCGACCATACCGACCTCCTGGGCATCGGCCAGCGAGGCCGATTCCAGATCCAGCCCGGCCCGCCCGACCGCGGCGGCATGCGCGGCGAAGACCTCGCGCAGCGCCTTCTCCCGGGCCGCCTGGTCCATCCAGGCGGAGAGCGAGAGCCCCTCCTGTTTGGCGAACCGCCGGGCATCCGCGATCGTCTCGTCGGCGAACGACAGAGTCACCTTGGCTGTCATACCGGCAGACTACCCGCAGGTATGACTTTCAGTCATAACCGTATTACGTGCGCGGCAGCCCGGCAGGTCCCGTGTCATCGCTGTCGGGCTGGCGGCGCGGACGAGTCGTCGACGTTTCCGCCCGGCGCGCGACCACCGATCACGGCGAAGCGCCACGCCTTGAAGAAGCAGTCGACGTCCGCCAGGCCCGCCTCGGTCAACCAACGGCACTGATCCGTCACCGGGGTGGGGCGGTCGTAGGCCATCCGTTGCTCGGCCGCGGCGATCTCGGCGGCATCGGAACCGAGCGCCGCGACCTGCGCCAGCCAGACGTCGTGGTAACGCCGGTCCAGCTCCGGGGTCGGGCCGGCCACCTGTTCGGCGTTGACGAAGACTCCGCCGGGCACCAGCGCCGCAGCCGCCCGACGGTAGAGGTCGCGCTTGGCGGAGTCGTCCAGGTGGTGAATGGCCAGTGCGCTGACCACCGCGTCGTACCGCCCGGCGGGCAGCGGATCAACCAGGTCGGCCACCACCACCCGGTGCGCGACGCCCCGGGCGGCCAACCGCTCGGCGGCGACGGCCAGCATCTGCGGCGCGGCGTCCACCAGGGTCAGCCGTACGCCGGGCACGGCGGCGGAGAGCACCGACGACAGCAGGCCGGTCCCGGCGCCGAGATCGAGCACCTCGGGCGTACGCCCGACCGCCAGGGCGGCGTGCAACGGTGGCGCGGCCAGCTCGACGGCGGTGGTGTAGAACGCGTCGAAGCAGGGCACGAGCCTGCGGCGGGCGGTGTCGTAGCCACCCGCCGCCGCGTCGAACGCCTCGGCCACGGTCATCTCGATCTCCCACATGTCAGGATTGTTGTTCCACATTGTAGACCCCGCGAGTCGTCCCCCAGTCGAGGTGCGGTGTGAGCGGCTCTTGACAGGAACGAAACAAACGGGACGCGGACCGGAAACTGCCCAACGGCACGCTTTGCCGACATGACAGACGGTGCACGGCCGGCGACGCGACCGGGGTGCGAGCCCCGGGAGGTGGCGACCCACTGCCCGTACTGCGCCCTCCAGTGCGGGATGGTCCTGCGCGAGGAGGACGACGCGGTAAGTGTGCTACCTCGCCAGTTCCCCACCAACCGGGGCGGCCTCTGCCAGAAGGGCTGGACCTCGGCCGAGTTGCTCAGCCATCCCGAACGATTGACCACTCCCCTGCTCCGCGACCCGGCCACCGGCGAGCTGCGCCCGGCCACCTGGGACGCCGCGCTGGACCGGATCACCACCGGTCTTCGCGACGTGCAGGAGGAGCACGGCCGCGACGCGGTCGCCGTCTTCGGCGGGGGCGGGCTCACCAACGAGAAGGCGTACGCGTTGGGCCGGTTCGCGCGGGTGGCGCTGCGCACCCGGCACATCGACTACAACGGACGGTTCTGCATGTCCTCGGCGGCAGCCGCCGGCATGCGCGCCTTCGGCGTGGACCGGGGGCTGCCGTTTCCGCTTTCCGACCTGGGTCAGGCGGACACCCTCCTGCTGGTCGGCGCGAACCCGGCGGAGACCATGCCGCCGCTGGTGCGCTGGTTGACCGAGCACCGGGAGCGGGGCGGCAAGCTGATCGTGATCGACCCCAGGGTGACCGCGACCGCCCGGCAGGCCGACCTGCACCTGCAACCGCTGCCCGGCACCGACCTGGCGGTGGCCAACGCCCTGCTGCACATCGCCCTGACCGAGGGGTACGTCGACGGTGACTACGTCGCCACCCGTACCACCGGTTTCACTGCCGTGCGACGCACCGTGGCGGGCTGGTGGCCCGCCCGCGCCGAAGCGCTCTCCGGCGTGCCCGTGGCCGACCTGGAGGAGACCGCACGAGCCCTCGGCACCGCCGAACGGGCGATCATCCTCACCGCCCGCGGCGCCGAACAGCACGCCAAGGGCGTCGACACCGTCACCGGTTTCGTCAACCTCGCCCTCGCGCTCGGACTGCCCGGCCGCCCCGGCTCCGGATACGGCTGCCTGACCGGGCAGGGCAATGGGCAGGGCGGCCGGGAGCACGGGCAGAAGGCCGACCAGCTCCCCGGGTACCGCAAGATCGACGACCTGGAGGCCCGGGCCCACGTCGCGCGGGTCTGGGGGGTGCCGGCCGACGAGCTGCCGGGGCCGGGCGTGCCGGCGTACCAGCTGCTCGACTCGCTCGGCACCGACCAGGGGCCGCGGGCGCTGCTGGTGTTCGGCTCGAACCCGGTGGTCTCCGCACCCCGCGCCGCCCGGGTCGAGGGCCGCCTGCGCGACCTGGACCTGCTGGTCGTCGCCGACTTCCTGCTCTCCGAAACGGCGGAGTTGGCCGACGTGGTGCTGCCCACGGCCCAGTGGGCCGAGGAGGACGGCACGATGACCAATCTGGAAGGGCGGGTGCTGCGTCGCCGGGCGCTCCGTCCGCCTCCGACAGGTGTCCGCACCGACCTGGAGATCCTGGCCGCCCTCTCCGCCCGGATGCGGGGAACACCTCCGCTTCGCGCGGTGCCGGCGAACGACCCGACCGCGACGGTACGACCGAGCGAAGCGGAGGCGGCGGACCCGCGCCTGGTCTTCGCCGAGCTGCGCCGGGCCTCGGCCGGCGGCATCGCCGACTACGCCGGGATCAGCTGGGACCGGATCGACGCCGCGGACGGCGTCTTCTGGCCGTGTCCCGACGACGAAGGGCCCGACTCCCCCCGACTCTTTGCCGACCGCTTCGCCACCACCGACGGGCTGGCCCGGTTCCACCCGGTGGAGCATCGGCCTGCGGCCGAGGAGGTCTGCGACGACTATCCGCTGCACTTCACCACCGGCCGGGTGCTCGCCCAGTACCAGTCCGGCACCCAGACGCGCCGGGTGGCCGCGCTGCGCCGGGCCGCCCCCGAGGCGTTCGTGGAGTTGCATCCGGATCTCGCCGAGCGGCTGGGCGTCGCCGACGGCGAGCCGGTACGGGTGCTCTCCCGGCGCGGCGAGTTCCAGGCACCGGCCCGGTTGAGCCCGGGTATCCGGCCGGACACCGTCTTCGCGCCGTTCCACTGGGGTGGGCGGGCGCGGGCGAACTCCGTCACCAACGACGCCGTCGACCCGGTCTCCGGGATGCCGGAATTCAAGATCTGCGCGGTACGGGTGGAGCGGGCATGACCGGGCACAGCGAGCGGATCGTGGTGGTCGGCAACGGGATGGCCGGCGCCCGGGTGGCGGCGGAACTGCACGCCCGGGGCGAGGACCCGAAGGTCACCGTGCTCGGCGCGGAACCGCATCCCGCGTACAACCGGATCATGCTGTCCACCCTGCTCACCGGCAAGATCGGCGAGCCGGAGGTGGAACTGGTGGAGGTCGCCGGGCGCGGTGTCGACCTGCGTACCGGCGTGACGGTCAGCGGGATCGACCGCGCCGCCGGGCTGGTACGCACCGACGACGGCGACCGGATCCCCTACGACCACCTGGTCCTCGCCACCGGCAGCCGGGCGGTGGTGCCCGCCCTGCCCGGGCTCGACCCGGAGCGCCTGCCGGAGCGGGTGATCCCGTTCCGCACCCTGGACGACTGCCGACGCATCCTCGCCCTCGCCGGTACCGCCCGGCGCGCCCTGGTGCTCGGCGGCGGGCTGCTCGGCCTGGAGGCCGCCCGGGGGCTGGCGCTACGCGGGCTCGACGTGGGCGTGGTGCACCGGGTGCCGTACCTGATGGACCGTCAGCTCGACCCGGCGGCCGGTGCCGTGCTCGCCGGCACCCTCGCCGGTCTCGGCGTGACCACCCACCTGGCGGTGGAGCCGACCGCAGTACGCGCCGACGCCGCAGGGGTGCGGCTGGAGTTGACCGACGGTCGGTCGCTCGTCGCCGACCTGCTGGTGCTCGCCTGCGGCGTACGGCCCGACACCGTCCTCGCCACCGCAGCCGGCCTGGCCGTGGAACGGGGGGTGCTGGTCGACGACCGGCTCCGCACCAGCGACGAGCGGATCTCCGCGATCGGCGACTGCGCCCAGCACGACGGCACGCTCACCGGGCTGGTGGCGCCGGCCTGGGCACAGGCCCGAGTGGTGGCCCAGCTGGTGACCGGGCAGGACCCGCAGGCCCGGTACCGGCCGCGACCGGTGGTCACCCGGCTCAAGGCGGCCGGCATCGATCTCGCCGCGATGGGCGACCCGACGGGTGGTCCCGGCGAGGAGCTGACCTTCGCCGACCCGGCCCGGGGGACGTACGCCCGGCTGCGCATTCACGACCAGCGGTTGGCCGCCGCGATCCTGCTCGGCGACAACCCTTCGGTGGGCACCGTGATCCAGCTGTTCGACCGCGGCCACCCGGTGCCGACCGACCGGCGGGCGCTGCTGCTCGGCCGGGCCGTCGGCGGGGCGGTCGCGGCACCGGCCGCGTCACCGGCGTTGATGCCGGAGTCGGCCACGGTCTGCCAGTGCAACACGGTGAGCAAGGGTGCCCTGGTGCGCTGCTGGCGGGACGGAGCCCGCACGGTCGACGCCGTTGTCGCGGCGACCCGGGCCGGCACCGGATGCGGCAGCTGCCGCGACGCGGTCGCCGGCATCGTCGACTGGTTGTCCAGAACAGATCCCGTGGAGGTGGGGCGATGACCGGCGGCAACGTGGTCGTCATCGGCAACGGCATGGTCGGCCAGCGGTTCGTGGACGCGCTGCGGGCCCGCGACCCCGAGGGGCGGTGGCGGGTCACGGTGCTCTCCGAGGAGAGCCGGCCGGCGTACGACCGGGTGCGGCTCTCGGCGTACTTCGACGGTGCCGACGAGCAGGACCTGAACCTGCACACCCCGCACGACGGGGTGCAGTTGCGGCTCGGCGAGCGGGCCACCGGCGTGGACCGGAGCCGCCGGGTGGTCACCACGACGTCCGGCGAGCACCCGTACGACGTCCTGGTGCTCGCGACCGGGTCGTTCCCGTTCGTGCCGCCGGTGCCGGGAGCGGACCTGACCGGCGTCTTCGTCTACCGGACCCTGGACGACCTCGCCGCCATCCGCCGGTACGCGAGGGACCGCCGCACCGGCGCGGTGATCGGCGGCGGGCTGCTCGGCCTGGAGGCGGCGAACGCGCTGCGCCTGCTCGGACTGACCACCAGCGTGGTGGAGTTCGCCCCGCGGCTGATGCCGGTGCAGGTGGACACCGCCGGTGGCGCGATGCTCCGACGCTACGTCGAGGACCTGGACGTCGCCTGCCACCTGGGCGCGGCGACCACCGCGCTACGACCCGACGCGGACGGGGCGGTGGCCGCCCTGGAACTCGCCGACGGCGCGGTGCTCGACGCCGATCTGGTGGTGGTGGCCGCCGGCATCCGGCCCCGCGACGAGCTGGCCCGGGCGGCCGGACTCGACATCGGTCCGCGCGGTGGTGTCCTGGTCGACGCCGCCTGCCGGAGCACGGACGAGCGGATCTACGCGGTCGGCGAGTGCGCGGCGGTCGACGGCACCTGCTACGGCCTGATCGCCCCCGGCTACGCGATGGCCGAGGTGGTGGCCGATCGGCTGGTCGGCGGCGCGGCGACCTTCCCCGGCGCGGACACCGCCACCAAGCTCAAGCTGCTCGGTGTCGACGTCGCCTCGTTCGGGGACGCGCACGGTGCCACGTCCGGTTGTCTCGACGTCACCTGGACCGACCCGGCCGCCCGGGTGTACGCCAAACTGGTCCTCTCCGACGACGCGTCCACCCTGCTCGGCGGGGTGCTGGTCGGCGACGCCAGCGCCTACCCGACGCTGCGCGCCAGCGTCGGCGGGCCGCTGCCCGCCGCACCGCTGGCCCTGCTGGCCGGCGACGAAGCGGTGGGCGCCACGGCCGGCGCCCTGCCCCCGACCGCTCAGGTCTGCTCCTGCAACGCGGTGACCCGGGCGGACATCGACACGGCGATCGCGAATGGCTGTGCCGACGTGCCGTCCCTCAAGGCGTGCACCCGGGCCGGGACGAGCTGCGGCTCCTGCGTGCCGATGCTGAAGCAGCTACTCGACGCGGCCGGCGTCGTCCAGTCCAAGGCGCTGTGCGAGCACTTCGACGTCAGCCGGCAGGAGCTGTTCGACATAATCCGGGTACGCGGCATCCGGACGTTCTCCCGGCTGATCGCCGAGCACGGCCGGGGGCGGGGCTGCGACATCTGCAAACCGGTCGTCGCCTCGATCCTCGCCTCGCTCGGCAACGGCCACATCCTCGACGGCGAGCAGGCCTCGTTGCAGGACACCAACGACCACTTCCTGGCGAACCTGCAACGCGACGGCAGCTACTCGGTGGTGCCCCGGATCCCGGGCGGGGAGATCACCCCGGAGAAGCTGATCGTCATCGGCGAGGTGGCGCGCGACTTCAACCTCTACACGAAGATCACCGGCGGGCAGCGGATCGACCTGTTCGGCGCCCGGGTCGACCAGCTACCGCAGATCTGGCGTCGGCTGGTGGACGCCGGGTTCGAGTCCGGGCACGCGTACGGCAAGGCGCTGCGCACCGTGAAGTCCTGCGTCGGCTCCACCTGGTGCCGCTACGGCGTGCAGGACTCGGTCGGCCTGGCCGTCGCTTTGGAGCTGCGCTACCGGGGCCTTCGCGGCCCACACAAGATCAAATCTGCGGTCTCCGGCTGCGCCCGGGAATGCGCCGAGGCCCGCAGCAAGGACTTCGGTGTGATCGCCACCGAAACCGGATGGAACCTCTACGTCGGCGGCAACGGCGGCTTCCGGCCCCGGCACGCCGAGCTGTTCGCCACCGACCTGTCCACCGAGGCATTGGTCACGCTGATCGACAGGTTCCTGATGTACTACATCCGCACCGCCGACCGGCTGCAACGCACCGCCGCCTGGATCGAGGCGATGGACGGTGGCCTGGACCACCTCCGGGCGGTGATCGTGGACGACTCGCTCGGCCTCTGCGAGGAACTCGACGCCGCGATGGCCCGGCACGTGGTGTCGTACTCGGACGAGTGGCGCGACGTCCTGGCCGACGCGGACCGGCTGCGCCGGTTCACCTCGTTCGTCAACGCGCCGGAGGTCCCCGACCCGTCGATCACCTTCGTCACCGAACGCGGACAACCAGTACCGGTCGGCGGCCGTCCGTCCGGCGAGCAGGGCCGCCAACCGGTCGCGCTCGGCCTGCCGGAGGTGCGTCGATGACCGCCGCGACGACACTGAGCTGGGTCACCGTCTGCCCGCTGGATCGCCTGGACCGGGACCGGGGCGTCGCCGCCCTGGTCGCCGGGGTGCAGGTGGCGATCTTCCTGACCGCGGACGGGCTGTACGCGATCGACAACCTCGACCCGGTCTCCGGGGCGTTCGTCCTCTCCCGCGGCATCGTGGGCAGCCGGGGCGAGGTGCCGACGGTCGCGTCGCCGCTGCACAAGCAGGTGTACGACCTGCGCACGGGGGATTGTCTCGACCTGCCGGGCGTTTCAGTCGCTCGGCACCAGATCCGTTGCCACAACGGCATGGTCGAGGTGCGGCTGCGACAGGAGGGCTGATGCGCGAGGAACTGGCCGGCTTCACCATCGGGGTGACCGCCGACCGGCGGCGGGACGAGCTCGCCGCGCTGCTCCAACGGCGGGGTGCGCGGGTGGTGCTCGCTCCCGCCCTGCGGATCGTCCCGCTCGCGGACGACACCGAGTTACGCGAGGCCACTCGTGCCTGCCTGGAACGGCCGCCCGACATCCTGATGGCCAACACCGGCATCGGGATGCGCGGTTGGCTGGAGGCAGCCGAGGGCTGGGGGCTCGCCGAGCCGCTGCGCGGGGTCCTCGGTGACGCGTACGTGGTGGCCCGCGGCCCCAAGGCGCGTGGGGCGATCCGCGCTGCCGGCCTGTTCGACCAGTGGTCGCCCGCCTCGGAGAGCTGCGACGAGGTGGTCGATCACCTGCGCCAGCGGGGCGTGTCGGGTCAGGTGATCGCCATGCAGCTGCACGGTGAGCGACAACCCGAGTGCACCCGCGCGCTGGAGGAGGCCGGCGCCACGGTCATCGAGATCCCGGTCTACCGCTGGGCCCCACCGACCGACCCCGCGCCGCTGCACCGACTGGTCGACCTGGTGGCGGGGCGGCTGGTCGACGCGGTCACCTTCACCTCGGCACCGGCGGTGGAGGCGCTGCTGCGGGCCTCCGGCGATCGCACGGACGCGGTGCTGGACGCGCTGCGCAGTGACGTGCTGGCCAGTTGCGTCGGGCAGGTGACCGCCGAGCCGCTGCTCCGGCGCGGGGTGCCGGTGAGCGCGCCGGCCCGGGCCCGCCTTGGCGCGCTGGTCCGCTCCATCGTCGACGAGCTGCCCCGCCGCACGGTGACCATCAAGGTCGCCGGACACCTGCTCACCCTGCGCGGCCACGCCGCGGTGGTCGACGGCGAGTTGCGTCCGCTGGCCCCGGCGCCGATGGCGGTGCTGCGGGCGCTGGGGCAGACGCCAGGCCGGGTGCTGTCGCGTACCGCCCTGTTGCGGACGCTGCCGCGCGGCGCCGACGAGCACGCGGTGGAGATGGCGGTGGCCCGGCTGCGGGCCGGCCTGAAGGCGCCACGCGTCGTGCAGACGGTGGTCAAGCGGGGCTACCGCCTCCGCGTCGACTGAGCCCCGGCGGCCCCGGGGTCACCGGGCCGGCGGGACGCCGCCTATCCGACCGGGGTCGGGAAACCGCGGTCGTGCTCGGCCTGAAGTCGGGCCATGGCGTGCTCGACGACGGTCACCAGGACCTTTTTGACCGACTCGCGCTGCCGCGCGTCGGTCATCACCAACGGCACGTCCGGTGAGATGGCCAGGGCCTCGCGGACCTCGTCCAGCTCGTACTGCGGCGCGCCGTCGAACCGGTTGAGCGCGACCACGTACGGCAGGTTACGGTTCTCGAAGTAGTCCAGCGGGGCGAACGCGTCGGTGATCCGGCGGGTGTCCACCAGCACCGCAGCGCCCACCGCGCCTCGGATGATCTCGTCCCACATGAACCAGAACCGGGTCTGCCCAGGCGTACCGAAGAGGTACAGGATCAGATCCTGTGCCATGGTGATCCGGCCGAAGTCCATGGCGACCGTGGTGGTCTCCTTGCCCGGCACCTTGGACGGATCGTCGATGCCGACGCCGGCCGAGGTCATCACCGCCTCGGTGGTCAGCGGTGTGATCTCGGAGATCGCACCGACCAGCGTGGTCTTGCCGACACCGAAGCCACCCGCGACGACGATCTTCGCGGAGATGATTCCCCGGCTCTGGCGGGCCCCGGCGGGGTCAAAGCTCGCGAAGTCCACTCAGCACCCTTCCCAGCATTTCCATCCGCTCCTCGTAACCTGTGGCGGGAGCGGCCGTCTGTAGCGTCAGCAGGCCCTCGGCCACCATGTCGGCGACCAGCACCCGGGCAACACCCAGCGGTAGCCGGGTGTACGCGGCGATCTCGGCCAGCGATTCGGGCCGGCCCTCGCAGACCATGGCGATGCGATGCTTGTCATGCCCGGCGAAACGTGATTCGGCGATCTGGGTGGGACTCGCCACCAACACCGCCTCCAGGGCGATGTCCTGCAACGGCTCGGTCCGGCCCCGGGTGACCGCGTACGGCCGAACCAGCGCACCCCGTGGGTCACGCTGCCGATCCATCCGCGATCACCTCCTCTGCCTTCCACCGGTCCGAAGCACCCGTTACGACCGCACCGCGTCCCGGGGCAGCGGTACCAGCGCCGCACCGACCCGTTCCACCAGCAGCGCCATCTCGTAGCCCACCTGGCCGACGTCGCAGCTACGCGCGGCGAGCACCGCCATCGACGATCCATCGCTGATGGACATCAGGAACAGGTAGCCGCTGTCCATTTCGATCACTGTCTGCAACACCCCGCCAGCGCTGAACATCCGCGCGGCGCCCTCGGTCAGGCTCACCACGCCGGAGGTGATCGCGGCGAGCTGATCCGCCCGGTCCGTCGGCAGGTCCCGGGAGGAGGCGAGCAACAGCCCGTCCGCGGACACCGCCACCACGTGGGCGATGCCCGCCACGCTGTCGGCGAAGTTGCTGAGCAGCCAACCCATGTCCTGTATGGCCGCTGGCCTGTTCATCGGCTCGTCTCCTTGGTCGAGTTGCTGATCTGACTGGCGCCGTCCGTCCGACCACGTTGGACGCCACGGTGATACGCCGACAGCAGACCGCGAACTTCGTCGGGGGTCCGGCGGCCGTGCTCACGCCCGCCGCGAGGCTCGATGCCACCGGGCACGAGCTGTGCCTGGGGCACCCGCTTGGGCAACCCCGACCGGGTCGTGCCGGCGGGGGTGGGCTCGGCCGCCCGGCTGGCCTGTGACCAGCCCTCGTCGGCCGCCGTGCGCCAGGCGTCGTCCTCCGAGGGGCCGGTTTCGGGCCGGTTGGACGGCGTTGGCGCGGATGGCGGTGGCGACGCGGGCGGGGTCGGCGGCGCGCTCGGCGCCGGACCAGCCGTGCTGACGGACGAGGAAGTGTACGACGGTGGCGGCGCGGGTGTGGCGGTGGCGGTCGTGCCCGGCGTGCGCGTTGGCAACGGACTGCGTGCCCTGGTCGGCTCGACAGGAGCCACCGGTGGACTGGCGGCCGCCTGCGGAGCCGGCTCGTCGAACTGCGGCCGGTTGAAGATCGTGGTGACGTCGTTGCCGTGCGACCGGAACCAGACCGCCTCCATCTCCCGGAAGATCGGCGCTTCGGAAGCCTGCTCGGGTGGCACGGTGATCGGACGCGTCGGGGGCGGTGCGGTGGCGGCCAGGCTGGCGCCCAGCCCACGGAATCCGGAGCCGTCGAAATCACCGCCACCGGGCTGCTGCCCGGCGGCCGGGGCGAAACTGGTCGGCGGGGTGGCCCCCACACCCGCGACCGGTCCCGCCGGCAGGCCGGACCCGGCGGACTGGCCCTGTTCGCCGCCACCCCGGTACGGCAGCGGATCGAGGGTGGGCTGCGCGACCGTCGGTGTGCCCGCGTTGAATCCGTTGAAGGCCGGCGGCGGCGTACGGGCCGGCGGTGGGTCGGCGGGCGCCGCCTCCGTCGCCGGCCAGGACGGGCCGGAGGAAGTGCCGTTGTGCCACCGGTCGACCAGGGTGGCGGTGTTGCCGCGGCCCGCGACGCCGGCCGAATCTCCCAGACCGACCGACGCCAGCGGAGTCTGCTCGACCGCGAGCGGCTGCCGGGGTCGGTTGATCGCCTGGTCGCGACCGCGCAGGCTGGGCAGCACCACGGTGGGGGCGGGCAGGGTGACCTGCGCGACAGTGCCGCCCTCGACGTTACGCCGCAGCTCGACCCGGATGCCGTAGCGGGAAGCCAGCCGACTGACCACCGCCAGACCCATCAGGCGGAACGCCGCCACGTCGACGGCGGACGGTTCGGCGAGCCGCCGGTTGAGTGAGTCCATCTGCTCGTCGGAGAGGCCGAGACCACGGTCCTCGATCTGAATGAGCACGTAGTCCCGGATCCGCCGCCCGTCGGCCACCACCGTCGTGTTGGGCGGCGAGAAACGGGTGGCGTTGTCGAGCAGCTCGGCCACCAGCCGCACCACGTCGTTGACCGCGTGGGCCGCCACGGACACGTCGGTGTCGACCGTGCCGAACTCGATCCGGTTGTAGAGCTCCACCTCGGACTGCGCCGCCCGCAGCACGTCGACCAGCAGGGCGTCGTCGCGGCGCGGCACGGCCGAGTCCGCCCCGGCCAGCACGAGCAGGTTCTCGTCGTTGCGGCGCATCCGGGTGGCGAGGTGATCGAGCTCGAAGAGCTGTGCGAGCCGCTTCGGGTCCTCCTCGCCGCGCTCGATCGCGTCCAGCTCGCCGATCATGCGGTCGACCAGGTTCTGACTGCGTCGGGCCAGGTTCAGGAACATCGCGGAGACGCTGGTCCGCAGGGCCGCCTGTTCGGCCGCGACCCGGACCGCCTCCCGGTGGACGACGTTGAAGGCCGAGGCGACCTGCCCCACCTCGTCGCGGTTGCTGAGCTGGATCGGGTCGCGTACCTCGCGGACGATCTCGTCGACGCTGCCGTCGCTGACGTTGCCCATCCCCTGTAGCCGACGCACCGCCTCCGGCAGGTCGTGGTTCGCCACGGAGAGCGCGCCCTCCCGCAGCCGGCGCAGGGAGTGGTTCAGCGAGCGGGCCAGCACCACGGCCAGGGTCACCGCGATGATCAGGGTGAGCAGCACCAACGTGGTCTCGACGACGGCCTGCCGGATGACGTCGGTGCGGGCCTGCTCCGCCTGGCCGAGCAGGCGGTTCTGCAGCTCGATCTCGGCCCACCGCATCAGCTCGTTGACCGCGCCGATCGCCGCCGTGGCTTCCTGAGCGGTGAACGGCGCACGCTGGTTGACCGACCGGCTGATGTCGGTTGCGATCCGGTCGGCCAGCACCACCGCGTCACCGGACACGGTGCTCTCGACCAGGGCACGCTGCACCGGGTCGGCCGCGAGCGAGAAGGCCACCAGCGCCTCCTGCTGCCCGGTGAGGGTGGCCACGAAGGCGGAGAACTGCTCGTTGTCCAGTCGGCCGCCACTGAGTGCCGTGAAGGTGACCGCCTCCTCCTCGGCGACGGCCGCCTTCGCCCGAGCGAAGGCGGCGACCGCCCGGCGGCTGTCACCGAGTTCCTCGTCGCCGGGCAACTGGGCCAGCCCGTCGCCGTAGGCAACCAGGTCGTTGAGGACCACCCCGTAGCGCAACGCCGCCTCGGCTACCTCCATCTGCTCGCGGGCGAGCACCTCCTGCCGGGTGCCGTCGAGGGTGTCCAGGTGCGCGTCGATGGCCGCGAGCCGGTCGCGGATCGCAGCGGGCGCATCGCCGACCCGGGCTCGCTCCGCGCGGTACTCGTCGATCCGCTGCTGGGTCTCACGGACCCGCAGGTTGTACGCGTCGGCCCGCTGTTGCGGTGCGGCGAGGTAGGCCGCCGCCGCCATCCGTTCGGCGTGCAGGTCGTTGGTCAGCGCGGAGACGTCGATGGACAGCGCCGTGAGTGCGCGGGACTGACTCGCGTCGTAGGCACCCTCACCGACGGAGACCAGGCGGACCGTGGCCAGCGCGATGACCGCCGCCACGGGAACGACCAGGATCAGCGCCAGCTTGGACCGGATCCGGGCGTCGCGCAGCCGGGGCAGCCAACCGCCGCCTTTCTGCGCGGCGTCACCACGGGCGGGCAGGGTCGTCGGTCCGGTGCTCACGACATCGCCTCCGTCGATTTCTTCCCGCCAGAGCCGCCGACCCGTACCCGGAGCGACGGCCGGCGCCACGCGCGGCACGGCCGCGATTTCATCAGACGAGGTCGTGTTTGGGAAGCCGCAGGAGGGCAGGAAACGGTCGGACGGCACGCTACCCGTGATCCGGTCAACTAATACCTACATTTCCACAGCGCCCCTGAACAGGGCATGTAACTCCAGAGTGGCCGTACGACCCGCCACCGTTAGCATTTGAAAACATTTGGTTACACCAGCATGTGGGATCGGTGTCCCGAAACGCCCTCGCCGGCCCGCTTGACCACAGCGCCCGGCATTGGCAAGGTTCTGCAGGCTTCGCGCACACGGTACGGCAGAGCCGTCTCATTATCCACAGAGGACGGATGAGCCGCCGGTGACCAGGCCCCGCCCGTGCCGCTTCAGGAGGACCGAGTTGACCCCCTTCCGCTCCGCGACCGCCACGGCGCTCGTGTCGACCCTGCTCGCCACCACCCTCGTCGGCTGTCAGTTCGGCGGAGAGGCACAGGACACGAGCCCGATTGTGATCGCCGCCGACCTGGAACTGTCCGGTGCTGCGGCCGGGGTCGGCAAGGCGTACCGGCAGGCCCTGGAACTGAAGCGCGATCAGTTGAACGCCTCGGGAGCACTCAACGGCCGTACGGTCGAACTGTTGTTGAAGGACAACCGCTCCGACGCCAGCGAGTCACTGCGGAACATCGTCGACTTCAGCAACGACAAGCGGGTCACTGCCATCGTCATGGGCGGCTGCAACGAATGCGCGGTCGGTGCGGTGCGCACGGTCGACGAGAACCGGATCCCGACCGTCGCGCTCGCGGCGGCCGGCGCCGTGGTGAACCCGGTCGCGGAGCGCCGCTACATGTTCAAACTGGCCCCCAACGCCGATGACAACGCGGCGGCGCTCACCGTCGAACTTCGCCGCCGCAACATCGACACGGTCGGCCTCCTGCGCAGCGACGGCGCCTACGGCCGGGAGGGCGCCACCGCCCTGCGTCGCGAGTTCGGCAAGGTCGGCATTCAGGTGCTGGCCGAGGCGTCCGCCCGCGGCACCGACACGGAGTTGGACGGGCAGGCCGGCAGGTTGGCCGCGGCCTACCCTGACGCCGTGGTCATCTGGACCCCGCCCGAGCAGGCGATGCTCGCCTCCAGCGCGGTCAAGCGGGCCGACTACACCGGCGCCCTGTTCTTCGACGCCTCCGCTGCGGGCGACCTGTTCCTCGGCTCGGCCGCCAGGTCGGCGGAACGGGCCACCCTGGTCTTCACCCAGACGATGGTGATCGACGACGTCATCGCGACCACCCCGGCGAAGGCCGCGCGCCGTCAGTGGTTCCAGGACTACACCGCTCGGTACGGCGGCTACCACGGCTCCGCCTCGTTCGCCGCGGACGCGATCCAGCTGATCGCCGACGCGGAGTTGCGGGCCGGCGGACCGATCGGCGAGGTCGACCGGGACCGCCTCCGCGACGTGCTGGAGACCTCGCAGATGGACGGTCTGTCCGGTCCGATCCGGATGACGCCGGACAACCACTCCGGGCTGATGCCACAGGCGCTGACGACTCTGATCGCCCGCAACGGCCGCTGGCGCCTGGCGAGCTGAGGGAAGCCGGTGCCGGTCAGCGGCTGGAGGTGGTTTCCCGCAGCCAGGGCAGGCTGCGCCGCTCGACGAGGACCAGCGCGGCGTAGAGCAGGATGCTGACCAGGGCGACGAGGATGATCGCGGCCCACGCGGTGGCGGTGTCGCCGATGCCGGCGTACTGCTGGATCACGTAGCCGAGGCCCCCCTCACCGGCCTGGAACTCACCGATCACCGCACCGATCGCGGCCAGCGGCATGGCGACCTTCAGCCCCACGAAGATCTGTGGGAGCGCGGCCGGAAAGCGGACCTTACGGAACGTCTGCCAACGGGAGGCGTTCCAGGATCGGGCCAGTTCGGCCAGTTCGGCCGGCGTGGTGGTCAGACCGGTGGCGGTGGACAGCACGATCGGGAAGAAGCAGAGCAGGAAGACCATCGTGAGGATCGGCTTCTGACCCCAACCGAGCGCCACCACGAGCAGCGGGCCCAGGGTGATCTTCGGAACGGCGTTGACCGCGACCAGCAGCGGGGTGAACATCCGCTCGACCGTCCGGGAGGCCGCCAGCGACAGACCGATCAGCACCCCGGCCAGCGCGGAGAGGGCGAAACCGAGCAGGATCTCACCGGTGGTGGCGACGGCGTGCTCCAGCAGCCGCGCCGGCCGGTCGGAGAACGCCGTGAGCACGTCACCGGGGGGCGGCAGGGCGGCCGGATGGATCAGCTCCAGCCGGGCCACCAGCCACCAGCCACCGAGCGCGACCAGCAGCCCGGCGGCCGGTAGCAGGGTGGCCGTCGTACCCGAGCGCAGGCCGTCCGCTCGCCACCGTCGGCCCTGCGGTGCGGCCGGGGACTGCTCGGGGGCGAGCGTCGCCTCCGGCTGCCGTGGACGGACGTCGGTCATCGGTTCCTCCTGCGGATCGGCGCGTTCTCAGGGAGCGGGAAGCAGAGCACGCCGCACCGGCGATGCGGTGCGGCGTACTCCGTGCGGTACCGAGCGGCTCAGGACTTCGGCGCCAAGTTGAAGTCGATGATCTGGTCGGGGGTGAGGTCCGACTTCAGCGCGCCGGCGCCGCGCAGGATCGCGATGCTCTTGGCGACCCGGCCGCTGTCCAGCGTGCCCAGCGCGGTGCCGGAGTTGCTGGAGCGGACGTAGCCGGCCATCAGCTGCAGCTCGGCGGCGGCAGCGGCGGGCACGACCGCCTCGGCGTTCTTGGCCAGGATATCGGCCGCTTCCTGCGGGTTGGCCAGGGCGTACTCCAGGCCCTTGAGCAGCGCCTCGGTGAACCGCTTGACCTGCTCCGGCTTCTCGCTGGCGTACTGCTTGGAGGTGATCAGCACGTTGCCGTAGAGGTCCTGCATCACGTTGCTGTACGGCAGCATGACGGCCTTCTTCTTGGTGACCGCCTCGATGGTCGGCTGGCCGACCACGAACTGTCCGATGCCGTCGACGGAACCGGAGGCCAGCGTGCCCATCAGGGTCTGCGCCTCGCCGTTCACCCACTTCACCTTGGTGTAGTCGATGCCGGCCATCCGCGCGTACGTCGGGAAGAGGTTGCGAACCACCGAGCCGGGGGTGTCCGCGAGAGTCTTGCCCTCCAGGTCCTTCGGGGTGGTGATGTCCTTGTCTTCGACGGTGGCGATGGCCGCCATGGTGCGCTGCTGGATGGCGGCCACCGCGACGAAGTCCTTGGCGTCGCCGTTGCCGAGCTGGAGCAGCCCACCGGTCAGGTCGATCGGGCCGAAGTGCGCCTGACCACCGACAACCGTCTGGATCACCGCGCCGGTGCCCTGCCCCGGCTTGATCTCGACGTCGAAGCCGGCGTCCTTGAAGTAGCCCTTCTCCTTGGCCACCCAGGCGTAGGAGTCGCGCCCGAAGTTGCCGAACGAGGTGAGGTAGGTCACCTGCTCCAGGGACGATCCGACGTCGTTGCCGTCAGTGTCGTCCGAGCCGCTGCTGCACGCGGAGACCAGGGCGAGCGCGGAGGCCATCGTGGCCGCGGCGACCGTACGGGTCAGCCTTCTCATCAGTGCACCTTGTCCTTTCCGACCGGGGCGTCGGGCCGCCGGAAGGGGGTTGTCGGGGCGGCACCGGCAGCCGGATGGAAGCCGACACCGCGTATCGAGGGGGACTCTCGCGGGCACAGCGTACGAGAACCCCACCTTTGTGACGCCAGGCGTATCGGGTTGCGGAACGGATACAAAGTGTTGTCCACCCCGGACGGTGCGATACGGGACCCAGGCCGATAGCCTTTGCCAGTTCCTGACTTTCCACTCAGGGGAGGCCCGTCGGCGATGATCCGACTCTCCGAGGTGTCGCGCACCTTCGACGGCCGCGCCGGTCGGGTCGAGGCGTTGCGGGGCATCGACCTTGACGTTGCCGAGGGTGAGTTCGTCGCGGTGCTCGGCCGCTCCGGGTGCGGCAAGTCCACCCTGCTGCGGCTGGTCTCCGGTCTGATCCCGGTCACCTCCGGCGCGGTCACCGTCGCCGGCAAGCCGGTCACCGGACCGCGCCGGGACATCGCCATGTTGTTCCAGCGGCCTGCCCTGCTCCCCTGGCGGACCGTGCTGGACAACGTTTTGCTGCCGGTGGAGGTCTTCGGCTGGAAGCGGGCCGCACACCGTGACCGGGCCCGGGACCTGCTCGACGTGGCCGGGTTGTCCGGCTTCGAGAAGCGGCTGCCGCACGAGCTGTCCGGCGGCATGCAGCAGCGGGTCTCGCTGTGCCGGTCATTGATCGGCGACCCCCGGGTCATGCTGATGGACGAACCCTTCTCCGCGCTTGACGCGCTCACCCGCGAGGAACTCGCCGGCGAACTCCAGCGGGTGCACATGCGCAGCGGCGCGACGGTGGTCTTCGTCACCCACTCCATCGACGAGGCGGTGCTGCTCGCCGACCGGGTGGTGGTGCTCAGCCCGCGCCCCGGCCGCGTCCGCAAGGTCGTCGAGGTGACCATTCCCCGCCCTCGCACCCTGGGCCGCAACGCGCACCTGGCCGAGGTCGCCGAGGTCAGTGCCGACTTGCACGAGCTACTGATGGAGCGCGACCAGCCGGCGGGAGCCGGTACGGAGGGACGATGAGCGAGCGAATCATTCGGCGCAGTGCGGTGGTGCCTCGTCGCGGCGCCGAGCGAAGCGAGGGGGCGCGATGAGCATGCGGGTGGCCGTCTTCACGGAGCCGCACCGAGGTGCCAGCTACGACGACCAACTCCGCTTCGCCCGGCTCGCCGAGCAGGGCGGCTTCGACGCCTTCCTGCGGGCCGACCACTACCAGTCCATGGGCGACGAACCGGCCCTACCCGGCCCGACCGACGCCTGGCTGACCCTGGCGGCGCTCGCCCGGGAGACCAGCCGGATCCGGCTGGGCACGCTGGTCACCTCGGCGACGTTCCGGCTACCCGGCCCGCTGGCGGTGATGGTCGCCCAGGTCGACCAGATGAGTGGTGGGCGGGTCGAGTTGGGCATCGGCGCCGGCTGGTACGCGCGGGAGCACGTCTCGTACGGCATCCCGTTTCCCAGCACCAGCGAACGCTTCGACCGCCTCGCCGAGCAGCTCGAAGTGATCACCGGCCTCTGGCGCACCCCGTCCGGCGGGACTTTCAGCTATGTCGGCGAGCACTACCGGCTCACCGAATCACCGGCCCTGCCCAAACCGGTGCAGACCCCCGGCCCTCCGGTGATCGTCGGAGGCCGGGGCCCCAAGCGCACCCCGGAGCTCGCCGCCCGGTACGCCGACGAGTTCAACATCCCCTTCACCAGCGTCGAACAGGCCCGCGAGGCGTACGAGAGGGTCCAGGAGGCCAGTCAGCGGATCGACCGCCCCGGCACCGGGCGTCGGCCGTTGACGCTCTCCGCCGGCATCGTGGTGGCGATCGGGCGCACCGACAGCGAGGCTCGCCGGCGAGCGGCCCCGCTGCACGTCAAGAGCGCTCTACCGCCCGAGGACCCGGTGGTCGGCTCACCGCAGCAACTGGTCGATCGGATCGGCGAGTTCGCGGCGATCGGCACCACCCGGGTACATCTGCGCCTGATCGATCTCACCGACCTGGACCACCTGGAACTGATCGCTGCCGAGGTACTCCCCCGACTGGACGGATCCCGATGACCGAGACACCACCCGACGTTGCCACGCCGGACGCCGAGCCGGTGCTCGGTCCGGTCGGGCAGGAGATCGTCTTCGAGAACGACCGGGTCCGGGTCTGGCACATCCGGCTGGAGGCCGGTGAGCGTCAGCCGTTGCACCGCCATGAACACCCCTATCTCGTGGTGGCCGTCCAAGGCGCCAAGAACGTCGTGCAGACGATCGACGGTGCGCAGATCGACGCCGACGAGCCGACCGGCGGGGTGGTCTATCGCGATCCAGGCGCCGTGCATATGCTCACCAACGTCGGCGACACGACATACCTGGCCCGGCTGGTCGAGTTCAAGTAGACCCGCCGCGAGCAGGTCGTACGTCCGTCCACGGCGTGCCGGTGGCGATCGGTGGCGACGGACCGTAACGTGCCGGTCATGGCCCATCGGACATCGAGCCGACTACTGTTCACCGCGTTCGGCGTCAGCCTGCTGGCCGGCGCCGGTCAGCTCGGTCTCGCCTTCGGCTTCGGCATCGTCCGACTCACCGGAAGCTTCACCGGCGCGAGCATCAACCAGTGGCCGGCCCAGCTCGTCTGGGCCGGCTGGTTCGCCACCAACGCCGCCGTGATCGGTGCCGTGCTCACCGAGCGCCTGACCCGCCACGGCGGGCAGCTCAGCGGCACCCCACGGCAACTGGCCGTGGCGGGCAGCGCCGCGCTGGGCGCCGCGGTCGTGGCGCCGCTGTGCATGCAGCCGGCCCGTAACGCCGAGCTCATCTCGGTCGATCCGGTCTGGGCCGTGGCCATCTGTGCCGGACTCGGCGCGGTGGTCGGTGCCGGCGCCGCGCTGGCCGTGCTGGTCCGGCCACCCTTCGCCTGGAACATGGCAGCGGTGGCCGCAGCGGTCTGGCTACTGGCGTTACTGTCCGTGCTGCCGTCGCTGGGAGCGAGCGGCCCGCTGACCCCGGTGCGCCTCGGCGTACTGGAGCCGGCCTGGCTCGCCGCCGGCACCGCACAGCAACTGGCGCTGCTGATCCTGCCGATGGTCACCCTGCTGGCCGGCGTGGCGACCGCGGCGGCGGCCCGGTGGCGAGGGCATCCTCCACTGGTCAGTGGGCCCAGCGGGGTCGCCGGACCGGTGCTGGTGGCGTTCGCCTATCTGGCCGCCGGCCCGGGTGACACGGGCGACCAGTACCAGTTGACCCCCTACTACGGGGCGCTGATCGCGGTGTTGGTCGGCGCGCTCGGTTCGGCTGCGGCAGCCCTGCTGCCCTGGCCGCTCACCGGCCGGCTCACCCACCGGCCGGCCACGCCCACCAGCGGGACCGCCATCGAGCCGACCGCCATCCTCCGACCGTTGCCGGCGCCCCCAACGCTCCCCACGTCGGCCGGGGACTCGACCGGCGAGGCACCCACCTCAGCGCACCCGGTCGCCGTTCTCGACAGCGGCACCGAGACCGACCACCTGACCGGCGGTGACCGTCCCGACGACGGTTCTCGGGCCGCTGCCTCCGACGGCTCGCCGCCGCACTGGCACTGGCCGGTCGCGCAGACCGATCCGACCGCCGGCGACGGCGAACGGAGCGAGCGGGAGCCGGATCGCGAAGCGCAGGAGACGGCCGGGCAGTCAGAGACGGCCACCGACCCGGCACCGGTGGGCGACGGCAGCGACCTGCCCCGGCCGGCACCGGCCACGATGGAAGCCGATGCCCCGGCCGATGATGCCGGAGCACACCCGGCGGCGGAGGTCTCCCCCGAGGCGGCACCGCAGCCTCGGCAACGACTCGCGCTGCCCGACCTCGGTCGCACGCCGGCCGAGCCCGCTACACCCGGATCACCCGGCATCACCGCGGCTCTGCCGGAGACCCCGGAGGTCTCCATCGAGCCGGCCGCCACCGCCCGTGACCTCACGGCCGCCTTCACGAAGCCGCCCACGGCCCGGGCCGAGGACGTCCAGCCCGACGGCGAAGCGGAGAAGAGCCGACGTGGGCTGTTCCGACGCGGCAGGTCCCGGTCCACCGAGGATGCCGCGGCTGAGCAGGACGAACCGCTGCCCGCTCAGGACGAGGAGTACGTCGACTGGGTCGCCGGGCTCAGCCGGCCGCTGGACGACGACGAGCCCACGCCGCCGAAGCAACCACGCCGCGCCCTGCGTTCGACGGGGCGGCACCACCGACGCTGAGGCACCCCGCCCGCGCACCCGGATCCGCCGGTTCCAGCGTCCACCGGGCGCGGCGTGTTGACCCTCAGTAACTGCCGGCGAGCGGCAAGGGTGAAGCGCTCCATGTCTGGGTGACATGATCATGTCACCCAGACATGGAGCGCTGAAGTCTTACCCGTTCTCCGCCCCGACCGGTCAGGCCAGTGGCAGGTAGACCCGTCCGCCGGAGGCGACAAACTCGTCGGACTTGTCCTGCATGCCGCGGGCGGCGTACTCCTTCAGATCCTGTGAGATCTTCATGGAGCAGAACTTCGGCCCGCACATCGAGCAGAAGTGTGCGGTCTTCGCGGGCTCGGCGGGCAGCGTCGCGTCGTGGTACGACCGCGCGGTCTCCGGGTCCAGCGAGAGGTTGAACTGGTCCTCCCAACGGAACTCGAACCGCGCCTTCGACAACGCGTCGTCCCAGGCCTGCGCCCCCGGATGTCCCTTCGCCAGATCCGCCGCGTGCGCCGCGATCTTGTACGCGATCACACCGGCCTTCACGTCGTCCCGGTCGGGCAACCCGAGGTGCTCCTTGGGTGTGACGTAACAGAGCATCGCGGTGCCGAACATGCCGATCATCGCCGCCCCGATGGCCGAGGTGATGTGGTCGTACGCGGGCGCGATGTCGGTGGTCAGGGGACCGAGCGTGTAGAAGGGCGCCTCGTGGCACCACTCCTGCTGAAGTTCGACATTCTCCTTGATCTTGTGCATCGGCACGTGCCCCGGACCCTCGATCATCACCTGGACGTCGTACTCCCAGGCGACAGTCGTCAGCTCGCCGAGCGTCCGCAGCTCAGCGAACTGTGCCTCGTCGTTGGCGTCTGCGATCGAGCCGGGCCGCAGGCCGTCACCGAGGGAGAACGTCACGTCGTAGCGGGCCAGGATCTCGCACAGCTCCCGGAAGTTGGTGTAGAGGAAGTTCTCCTCGTGGTGCGCCAGGCACCAGGCCGCCATGATCGAACCGCCCCGCGAGACGATGCCGGTCACCCGGTCCACCGCCAGCGGCACGTACGGCAGCAACACCCCGGCGTGCACCGTCATGTAGTCCACGCCCTGTTCGGCCTGCTCGATCACGGTGTCCCGGAACACCTCCCAGCTCAGCTTCACCGGATCACCGCCGACCTTCTCCAGCGCCTGGTAGATCGGCACCGTGCCGATCGGCACCGGGGAGTTGCGCACGATCGCCTCGCGCGTCTCGTGGATCCGCTTGCCGGTGGACAGGTCCATCACCGTGTCCGCACCCCACCGGGTGGCCCAGGTGAGCTTCTCCACCTCCTCGGCCACCGACGAGGTCACCGCCGAGGTGCCGATGTTCGCGTTGACCTTTACCAGGAACGCCTTGCCGATGATCGCCGGCTCGCACTCCGGATGGTTGATGTTGAGCGGCAACACGGCCCGACCCGCCGCGATCTCGTCCCGGACGAACTCCGGCGCCAACCCCTCGCGGATCGCCACGAACTCCATCTCCGGCGTGACGACACCGGCACGGGCGTACGCGAGCTGCGTCGGCCGCTTGCCGTCCGAGCCGGCCAGTGGGGTTCCGGCACCGCGTACCGGCGCCACGTCGGCCCGTTCGGCGATCCACGGTCCCCGCAACGGCGACAGCCCGACCTCCGGATCCGAGCCTGGTCCGGAGGTGTCGTAGAGCCGTACCGGTGGGTTGTCCCCGCTCAGCTCCACCTCCGCGAACGGCACCCGGACGTCCGGTCGTGATCCCTCGACGTACACCTTGCGACGTACCTGCATGACAGCCTCCCTGATCAGGCGGACCAGCCGAAGTGGTCCATCGGTCCCCGGCCCGCGCCCAGCTCCCAGTCCCGAGCGCCGGTCAGCGCCCGGGTCACGTACTCCTTGGCCGTCCGGACCGCCACCGGCACCGGATCGCCCAACGCCAGCCGCACCGTCACGGCCGCCGAGAACGAGCAACCGGTGCCGTGGGTGTGCCGGGTCGGCACCCTCGGGGCGCGCAGCACCGTCGTCCCATCCGGGCCGTGCAGCACGTCCACCGCCTCCGCACCGGCGGCCACGTCGCCGCCGGTGACGATCACCCACTCCGGTCCGCCGGCCGCCAGGGCCCGCGCCGCCGTGGTCATCTCCGCCACGTCGGTCACCGCCGCCCCGGTCAGCGCGGCGGCCTCCGCGCTGTTCGGTGTGGCCACCCGGGCGTACGGCAGCAACCGCTCCACCGCCTCCGCCACGCCGAGCCGGTGCCCGCTGGTGGCCACCAGCACCGGGTCGACGACCAACTGCGGTAGCCGGCCGGCCGCCGCCGCGGCCGCGATCACGGCCGCCACGGCCGAGGTGCCCAGCATCCCGGTCTTGACCGCCCGCACCGCGAAGTCCGACAGCACGCTGTCGAGCTGATCGGTGACCAGTTGCGGGGGCAGCGGCAGCACCGCGTCCACACCCCGGGTGTTCTGCGCGGTGACCGCCGTCAGCACGCTCGTGCCGTACGCGCCGAGCGCGGCGAAGACCTTCAGGTCGGCCTGGATGCCGGCGCCACCACCGGAATCGGAACCGGCGACGGTCAGCACGGTGGTTGGGGTCACGGCAGTTCCTCTTGGTCTGGGGTTGTCTTGTGGTTGCGGTCGGCCGCGGCCCCGTCGTGGTCATCCCCCGCCGAAATGTGCCGGGTTGAGGGGCTCAGGGTCGTCCGGGCGTGGCGAGCTGGGGGCTCCGGCTCCTTCGTGGACGGGTCCACCGGGACGTGCCGGCTTGAGGGGGCCGGAGGGGGTGTGGCGTGGAAGGCGGCGGTCAGGGTGGCGGCTGTCTGCTGGGGATCGTGGGCGCGCATGATGGTGCCGAGGACGGCCACGCCGCAGGCGCCGGCCTGGACGCAGGCGTGTACCTGGGCGGGGGTCTCGATGCCGCCGAGGGCCAGGGAGGGCACCGGGCTCCGCTGGATCAGCTCGGCCAGCCCTGCGGGAAGCAGGGGCGGACCGTAGCCGGGCTTGGTCCGGGTGGGAAAGACCGGCGAGAGGGTTACGTAGTCCTCCGTGGTGAGTCGACGCAGTTCCGCCGTGTCGTGACAGGAGCGGCCGATCAGGTCGGCGGCGGGCGGTGGATACGGGCCGGCCGCCGACAGGTGCAGCGCGACCGCCGACCGGCTGGCTCCGTTGGCGCCGGGCCGGATGTCGGGACAGGCATCGGCGATGTCGGCACCGGGCGTGTCGGCGGTGACGCCGAGCGCATCGCGGTCGGGATCGCCGTGCTCGGTAAGCGGGTCGGGGCCGGAGATGATCAGGGTTCCGCCCGCCTCGGTCAGGATCGACCGCAGCTCGTCGGCGAGGGCCAGGCGCTCGACGCGCGGCAGCTCCTTCTCCCGTAGCACCACCCACCGCACCCCCCCGGCCACGGCCGCCGCCACCACCCGAACCAGGCCACCGCGCGCCACCCGCCGATCCGTCAGCAGCACGACTCCCGAGGGAATTCGGATCTTGGTACGAGCCGGACCCCGGAGGGGCGCTCCCGGGCCAAGATCCACGAGATCAGTCCGCGCGGTCATAGGTCAGGGCGGCCTTCGTCGGGAGTGGATGGCAGGGCGTGGAAGCGACGGGGGATGCGACCGGCGGCGTGGGCGAGCCGGCCGGCCTCGATCGCGTACCGCATCGCGGTGGCCATCGCCACCGGGTCCGCTGCCCGGGTCACCGCGCTGGCCAGCAACACCGCGTCACAGCCCAACTCCATGGCCAGCGCCGCGTCGGAGGCGGTGCCGATCCCCGCGTCCAGGATCACCGGCACGGCCACGTCCTGCCGGATGAGCCGGATGTGGTGCGGATTGTTGATCCCCAGGCCGGAGCCGATCGGCGCGCCGGCCGGCATCACCGCCGCGCAACCGACGTCAGCCAGCCGCCGCGCCAGCACCGGGTCGTCGGAGGTGTACGGCAGCACGGTGAACCCGTCGTCGACAAGTTCCTCGGCGGCGCGCAGCAGCTCCACCCCGTCGGGCAGCAGCGTCCGCTCGTCGCCGATCACCTCCAGCTTGACCCAGTCGGTCTCGAACGCGTCCCGGGCCAGCCGGGCCACCTTCACCGCCTCGCCCGCCGTGTAGCAGCCGGCCGTGTTGGGCAACAGCCGCACACCGCATCGGTCGAGCAGATCCAACAGGCCACCCGAGCCGCCGGGCACCGTTTCCACCCGGCGCAGCGCCAGGGTGACCAACTCGGTGCCGGAGGCCCGGATCGCCTGCTCCAGCACGTGCAGGTTGGCCGCCCCGCCGGTACCGAGGATCAGCCGCGAGGTGAACCGCACGCCGCCCAACTCGAAGGCGCTCGACTCGTCGTCCATCCGGCTCACCCGCCCTGGGCGGCGCTGAGCACCTCGACCCGGTCACCGCCGCGCAGCACCGTCGCCGGCCAGCCGGTACGCGGCACCACCTCACCGTTCACCGCCACCGCCACGCCGCGCTGCTGGCCGGTGATGTCGCGGACCAGGTCGGCCACCGTCAGTCCGTCCGGCAGGCTGCGCCCGGCACCGTTCACGGTCAGTTCCACGAGTCGTCCTCCGTCGAGTGCGGAAAAGTGCGAGCGGCCGTTGCGCCCACGACGCCGGGTGAGTCGGCGAACCGGTCCGGCCGGAAGGGCGCCAGCAGTGCGTCGGAGTTGCCGTTCCCGGTGATCAAGTCGGCGATCACGTCTGCGGTGACCGGGGTCAGCACGATCCCGTGCCGGTGGTGACCGGTGGCGACCAGGACGCCCGGCTGCCCCGGCAACGGGCCCAGGATCGGCGCGTTGTCCGGCGTGCCCGGACGCAGCCCCGCCAGCGTCTCGACCAGCTCGTACTCGGCGATCTCCGGCAGCAGGTCGACGGCGGCCCGCAGCAGCCGCAGCACCGCTCCGGCGGAGACACCGAGGTCGGAGCGCTCTTCGACGGTCGCACCGACGACCACCTCACCGCTGTCGCGCGGCACGAGGTAGACGTGCTCGCCGTCGGCGTACCCCCGGATCACGTGCCGGAAGCCTGGCGGCCCGCCATCGGGCGCGCGCAGCCGCAGCACCTGTCCCTTCACCGGACGGACCGGCAGGCCGGTCAGGGCCGCGCTGCCGCAGCCGGCGGCGACCACCGTCGCGCCGGCCGCGACGTCGGAGAGCCGGCGCACCGGCTCGGCGACCAGCACCGCGC